>NZ_JBEXWT010000097.1:25899-33527 GCF_040629945.1 Kitasatospora sp. NPDC005856
CCCCGGCGGAGTGGCCGATGGCGGCGTCGACGCCGGCGGGACCGGCATCGAGGACGCCGGGCCCGGCCGCCGGCCGACGGTCGGGCCGTGGGCGGCCCGCCCTCCCCGCACCCTCCCGAATATCCGCTCCGAAACCAGCCCCGAGCGCGCCTTTTCCACCCACCCGCGGCCGGAATCCGCCCGCTCCGGCATCCGGGTGAAATGACGTGGCGTCGCCCGGCGCGAATGGAAGCCGGGTCCGACGCTGCCAGAATGCAGTTTCCTCGGGCCCGCCCGCACAGGCGGCGCCACCGGACGGCTGGAGCGGAACATGCAAATCACTCGAACCCGTAGGAGTCCGGAAAGGGAATCCCGCGCAGCCGCGGGAAGCTTCCCGTGGACGCTGATGTACCACTCGGTGGCGTCGGCGGTCGACGACCCCTACCTGATCACCGTCGATCCCGCACGGTTCCGCCGCCAGCTGCGCTGGCTGTCCGCCCGCGGGCTGCGCGGGGTGTCGGTGGGCGCCCTGATGCGCGCCCACCGGAACGGCACCGCCGCCGGCCTGGTGGGGCTCAGCTTCGACGACGGCTACCGCGACTTCGTGGAGGAGGCCATGCCCGCACTGGCGGAGCACGGCTTCACCGCGACCGTCTACGTCGTGGCCGACCGGCTCGGCGGATACAACGACTGGGACAGCCAGGGCCCGCGCAAGCCGCTGATGACGGCACACCAGGTCCGTGAGGCCGCCGCCACCGGGGTGGAGATCGGCTCGCACGGACTGACGCACCGGCGGCTGGCGGGCCTGGGCGCGCGCGACCTGGCCGCCCAGGTCACCGACAGCCGCCACGTCCTGGAGGACCTCACGGGCCAGGCGGTCGACGGGTTCTGCTACCCCTACGGCTCGCTCGACGACGCCGCGGTGGACGCGGTGGAACACGCCGGCTACGCGTACGCGTGCGCGGTCAGCCCCGGCGCCCACAGCGGGTTGCACGCGCTTCCCCGATGTTACGTCGGCGACCGGGACGGACCGCTGCACCTGACCGCGAAGCTGGTACGCGACCGCTGGCTGCGCTGACCGCCGCTCAGCGGCTGACGGCGGCGGACTCCCGGGCCGGCTCCAGACGCAGCCAGGACTCGTGCCACAGCAGGGCGCACCGGCGGTCGCAGCCGGTGGCCAGCGGTTCGCCGCCGCAGCGCAGGCCGTCGAGGATGAACCAGGGCCCCCCGGTGGGGTGCTGCCACCAGGCGAGGGAGCGGTGAAGCAGCTCGGTGGCACCGTGACGGGTGCCGGCGTGGCGCTCCATCCCCGGCTGGAAGGGGACGCCGTGCAGGCGCCCGTCGGGGCCGAGGGTCGCCTGGATCTCCTCCAGGCTGCGCACCGTCGCCCACAGGGTGACGGGCCGGGCGGCGGACGGCGGTGCGGGGGCGGGCTCCAGCCACTCGTCGCGGAACAGCAGTGCGCAGTCCATCCCGCAGCCCTGGGCCCCGTCGGCGCCGTGGCAGGTGGCACCGGCCAGGGCGACGGTGCCCGACAGGCGCCGCACGCGGTAGTGGTCGTCGATCATGCGGCGCACGACGCGTTCCACCTGGTAGACGCCGCCGCAGAACGACCACTGGCTGCGGGTGAACCACAGGCCGCGGTGGCGGTCCTTGGCGTCCAGTGTGGCGCGCACCGCGGCCTCGTCCTTCACCCGGACCCAGTCGCCCTCGGTGAAGCGGGAGGGCCGGCCGGGTGCCGGAATGTCGGCGCGACGCTCCCGCAGGACCTCGCGGGCGATCCGCGCGCGGCGCACCACGCCGAGCGGGGGGAGGTCGCGCAGGGGCAGGCTCTTGTACTGGCACCGATTGGCGGCGGTTTCGCAGCGCAGCTCCGTGGTACCGGTGAACCGTGATTCCTCGACGGCCATCAATGAAATCCCATCGGGTCGGAGATATCGGCACAGGCTAGCGCAGCCCGGCTTTTCCGTGCTGGCCGCCGGACCCTTTCGACGCCATGTCGGGAGAAATAACACTAGACGCATTATGAGTCTTCTTGAGTGAAAACCCATCACTTCCGGAGAATCCGGGTTCATATGCGTGTAATGTTTCCCCCGTTGTCGAGGTGGAGTGGCCGAGTGGCGAGGCGACGGCTTGCAGGGCCGTTCAGATGGGTTCGATTCCTATCTCCACCTTTTCTCTTCCCCTTCGGCGTGGAGGCGCGCAGGCGGTACTCGCCGCGGCCCGCTCCGCGCCCACCGGCCCCGGGTGACCAGGCATCAGCCCTCGGCGCTCCGGCGGCCCGCGCGAGCGGCTGCGACCCGGGCCGACCGACGCGGAAAACCGGACTGCCCGATGCGGGAAAACCGGACCGCCCGGGCACCGGCTCGGCTGAGTCGGTGCCCGGGCGGTCCGGGGCGTACGGGGGTTGCGCGCCGTGCGGTCAGACGGTGACCGGTTCGGTCCGCTCCGCCGGGAGGTCGGCGGGCTGCTCGGCGGTGGCGGGGGTGTTCTCCCGGGGCGTGGGGAGCACGGCCATGAGCACGGCGGAGATCACGATGGTCGCCGCCCAGGAGAGCCCGTACTTGCCGATGGGAGTGTCGGACAGCGGGCCGGAGAACCAGTCGCACTTGGTGAAGGCGAGCCCGGCCAGCAGCGCGAGCACCCAGGACACCATCGCCTGCCAGCAGTAGCCGCCCGAGTACCAGTACCGGCTGTTCCTGCCGGTGTCCATCAGCGCGGCGGCGTCGTAGCGCACCGCACGCGAGCGGCGGCGGTACATGTCCACCGCGTAGACGCCGATCCACGCCGAGAAGGAGACGGCGAGCAGGATCAGGAAGGTGATGAAGGAGCCCAGGAAGCTCTTGGCGACCAGCATCAGCATCAGGCCGGCGACCAGCGAGATCACGGCGTTGATGCTGACGGCCATGGCGCGCGGCAGCTTCACGCCCATGGTCTGCGCGGTGAAGCCGGCCGAGTACATGGAGAGGCTGTTGATCAGCAGCATGCCCACGATGGCGGTCAGCAGGTACGGCACGGCCAGCCAGGTCGGCAGCAGGTCGCCGAGGAAGGAGACCGGGTCCGCGGCCTGCGCCAGGCCGGGCGAGGCCACCGCCATCACGGCGCCCATCAGCACCATCGGCACCATCACCAGGGCGGCGCCGGAGACCGTCACGCCGGCGATCTTCCGGCCGGAGGCGGAGTGCGGCAGGTAGCGGGTGAAGTCCGGGCCGGTGGGGACCCAGCTGATGCCGCCGGCGGCGATGGTGCCGATGCCGGCGATCATCATCGCGGTGGTGCCCGCGGGCTTGGCGAAGACCTCGCTCCAGTGGATGGTCGCGACCAGGTAGCCCAGCACCAGGATGCTGAAGACGCCGAAGAGGTACGTCGACCAGGTGTTGCAGACGTTCAGCGCCTTGCGGCCCATCCCGGAGACCAGGAAGGTGCAGGCGACGAAGGCGAAGAGCGTGATGACGATCAGCACGGTGTTGCTCTTGACGCCGAAGAGCAGGTCGAGGACGGTCAGCACGGCGTAGGCGCCGGTGACGGCGTTGATCGTCTCCCAGCCGAACCGGGCGACCCAGAGGATCGCGCCGGGGAAGAGGTTGCCGCGCACGCCGAAGGTGGCCCGGGAGAGCGTGGCACCCGGGGCTCCGCCCCACTTCCCGGAGACCGACACCACGCCGACCATGCCGAAGGAGGCGACCGCGGCGCACACGGCGACGATCAGGACCTGCCAGAAGTTCAACTGGTTGAACACCACCAGGGCCGCACCCATGGTGAGGAGCAGCACGCTGATGTTCGCCGCGACCCAGGTGGGGAAGAGCTCGCGGACTCTGCCCCGGCGCTCGTGGTCCGGGACGGGTTCGATACCGCGGGTCTCTATCGCGCCGTCGTCGTCGACGGTGGACAGGTTGTCCATGTGGGTGGCTCCGTGCGTGTGAAGCGGGGAGAAGAAAACAGACAAATGGAACATTTATGGAACTCTTCGCGCGTAGCGCGGGAGTTCAGCCATCCTACTTTGTCCGCTTCGGTCCAGGATCGGCCCGACCAGTAGGCCGCCCCGTCCACCCCGGCCCAGCCCCTGCCCGCCCCGCCCGGCCCGTGCCCCGGCCTGCCCGCCGTCCGCCCGGGGCGGCAGACTGGCGGCCAGGAGAGAGAGGAGCCGAGATGGCTGTCACGTTCACGGGCCCCGGTACCCGCCCGATCGGCACCCTGACCTGCGACCGGGGGTGCGGCACCGTCTTCCACGACGGCAGGGCCGAGACCGACGGCCCGCTGATCCACCAACGGGCCGCCCTCGCGGGCTGGTTCTTCCCCCGCTCCGCCCCCGGCGTGCAGATCGACGTCTGCCCCGGCTGCCAGCCCCCCGAGTACTACTGACCCGGCCCGGCGGCGCATGCGATCCGATCACCGCGTGTAGCGGAGCCGGTGACTTCCGTGGTGTCGGCCACTGCGCGTCGCCCGCCCGCCCGGCCGGTTCAGTCCCAGGGGCCGGTGGGCACCGGGCCGGGGGCGAGGATCGCCGCTGTCCTGCCGTCGCGGGCGCGGCCTTCCCAGACCTGGCCCCAGCCTTCCGGGACGCCGAAGGTCAGCAGGTCGGCCCGGTGCTCCTCGTCCCGTACCAGGTCGAACCAGCCCTCGCAGAGCCGCTTGCGGACCAGGTCGGCGTCCTCCTCGCGCTCCCGCCCGATCGGCGGGCCGCCGAATCCGGCGGCCGATTCCGCCAGGTGGCGGCGGAAGGGTTCGGTCAGCGTCCGCCAGGCGGTGGCGTCGGCGAAGCAGCCCATGGCGTCCTCCGCCTCGTACCCCGCGCCGGAGGCGCGCAGGGCCGGGTCCTCGCCCACGCCGAGGGCGAGCTCCCACGTGACCACCGGCTCGTCGCGCACGCGCAGAATCGTCGCGGCGCACTCCCGGCGTTCTGTGTAGCAGCCGTCGAAGAGGTGGGGGCAGTCGGCCCAGGAGACGTCCACCCGGTACTCGCCGGGCGGGACGCGGACCGCGAGTTCGCGCGGCGCCCCGGTGATCCAGGGCGAGTCCACGACCAGCCGGCCGCTCGGCAGCCGGATCGTGGTGACCTCCCGCACCTCGGCGATCTCGATCCAGCTGTACGGGGTGTACGGATTGCCGCCGATCCGCACACCCGGGGTGAACAGCCCGTCGAGGTACTCGCGTGTCTGCGGCCCGAGCTCGTCCATGCCCGCCCCCTCTTCCTTCTCACGTCCGTGGCACCTGCCGCCCCGGACGATACGCACCCCCACGGACAGCCCCGGTGCCCCGGCCCGCCTCACTCGGGGCCGGTCGACGCCTCACCCGGAAGTCCGGCCGGCAGGTGGTCGTAGCCGGCCCGGCCCGGCACCGCCCGGGCGAGCGCCCGCACCAGCGGGGCCGGCGGTACGGCGAAGACCCCGGGGTAGTCGCGCTCGCCCAGCTCCGGCCGGACCGGCCAGGCCAGCCGTTCCCGCTCCAGGTCGTACCGCGCGTCCACCCCCTCCCGGTTACCCCGGGCGTCCAGGCGCGACCAACGCCCGTGCAGGTGAACGGCGTTGAGGGCATGCAGCACGAATCCGCCCTCGCCGTCCTCCAGCCGCTGGTAGCACAGGCCGGTCGGTACGCCCTGCGCCCGCAGCAGTGCGGCCAGCAGGTGGGACTTGCCGTGGCAGATCGCGTTGCGCGCGGCCAGCACCTCGGAGGCGCGGAACGCCCCGCTGTACGTGCCGGCGTCCGCGGAGTGCGCCACCCGGTCGCGGACGTGGTGGAACGCGGCCTCCGGCGTGGCCAGCTCGGCGGCCAGTCGCCGCAGCCCAGGGTGCTGATGGTCGATCACCTCGTCCGCCGCGAGATAGGCGGCGAGGTCGTCGGTCTCCGGTCGCAGGATCATGCCGCCCACGGTGCCGCGCGCACCGTCCGGCGCGGGCGGAATTCCACTCCCCGGACAGGGGAGAGGACAGGGGGCAGGGCCAGGCGGCGGGGGACAGGGCCTCGGCCCTTGCCCGGGCGGCCGGTCGAAGGGCACGGTACCGGCAGCCGCGGCGCACCTCGCCGCCGCGGGCACCGCTCGTCCCCGCCCACGCTCCGGCCGCCCGATCCGCGTCCCAGCCCTGGAAGGCACCCGCGATGACCGACCCCGCCCGCCCCGTACTCGACCTCGCCGCCACACCCCGCCTCGGGCTGGCCGCGTCCCCCAGCCGCCCCGCGCCCGCCGACCGCGACCTCGGCTCGGCGATCCTCGACTCCCCGCCGGTGCACGGATCGCTCTGGCTGCGCTGGACCGGCCACGACGGCATCCGCACCCTGCACCAGGACGCCGGCCTCGCCCGCGGCTGGGTGGAGAGGGACGTCGACGGCCTGGACGGCTGGGTGGCCCTGCTGGGCGGCCGCGTCGTGGTCACCGGCGGCGGCGAGCCGGTGGTGCACGCCGACGCCTGGCAGGCCGGGGCGACCCTGCACGCCGTCCTCGACCGGCATCCCGTCGGCCCTGACGACGCCGAGCAGGGGGATTCGGACGACCAGGAGCACGGGCTGCTCGGCGACGTCCGGCACCGGGTCCGCCGCCGGGCCGCGGGGACGGGCCTGCGCGCCGTCGGCCGGAGCCTCGCCGCCGCCGGGGAGAGCCTGCGCACCGCCTACCGGGACACCGACCCCGGGGACCGGGAGGCCGCCCGCCGGGCCGCCACCGCCCGCGACGAATGGCAGCGCCTCCACGACCACCTCGCCGCCACCTCCGGCCCGCTCTACGACCCGGACGACGACCCCGAACTCCAGCGGGCCCTGCTCCGTGAGCGTCACCGTCGGCAGATCGCCGCCCGCGCCCGCGAGGCCGCCGGCACCCACCGGGCCACCGGTACCCACCGGGCCACCGGTACCCACCATTGCCCGGGCTGCCCCACCACCGAGACCCTCTACACCGCTCTGGAGCGCGCCGGCCTCCACCGCCTCACCGACGACGACCACCAGGCCGTCCGTGAAGTCACCGCAGCCCTCGACCTCGTCTCGCTGTACCGGGTCGTGGACTGGCTGGAGCGCGCCCGTGCCGCAGCCCTCGCGCCAGGTGAGGCCGGTCCGACCCCGCCCGCGGGGCCGGCCGGGCGCAGCGCCCGCCCCTGACCGTCCCGGGTCACCGCGCCTGCCCGGCGGCGGGAAGCACGGGCCCACCACCACGGTGGCCGGTGCTTCCCGCCGCGCCGGCAGCACCGGGCCGTGCCGCGCACCCGGACGGCCGCCCGGGCTAGTGGCCGCGCCACGGCCCGATGCCGTGGTGCCGCGGGGCACCTGGCCGGGATGGTCCCGGCAGCCTCGCATCATCGGCCGACCCACGGGCAGGGCGGGAGGGTGGGGGTGTCGTTCCCGGGTCGGTCGGGGTGTGGTGGCGGTCTCATCGGCGGGCGGTCGGTGTTGACCGGGTGTGGTGGTGGTGGGCCGGTCGGTGATGTCGCCGGGGCGGGGGCGGTGAGTGCGCTCACACGCGGATGCGGTGCACGACGACACCTAGCAGTGTCCGTTCTGCACCGTTCGACGGTGGGGGTGGTCGGCGTTCGCGCAGGCCGCAAGGGGTGGGGGCGCCGCAGGCCGTGCGTCCTTCGAATCGGAGCCGGGCCGCCCGCTACGACCGCGGATCGTAGCGGGAGGGTCTTGGCGGGGGCAGTTCCGGTCTGGCAACTTGGCATTCG
>NZ_JBEXWT010000098.1:0-33367 GCF_040629945.1 Kitasatospora sp. NPDC005856
CTTCCTTCGGACCGCCTTCCAGCGGACCCTCCGGGCTTCGTTCTTTCGTGTTTCCAGCTTATCAGATGTTTTCCGCTCCGTTTTCCGGAGTTTCACTCATTTGATTCGCTTTCGCCTTTCGGCGCTCCCGAACTCTATCAGAGTTTCTCGGTCCGTTTTCCCCGGTCGTTCTCGAATTCAGATTCGAGCCCGTTTCCGAGGGGCCGTCCCGTGGGGCAACCCGGAGAACATTACGCACCGGGTCGCCCCACGTCAAACCGGCCTCAGCCGGTGTCGGCCGAGCGTCAGACCTCGACCACGACCGGCAGGATCATCGGCCGGCGGCGGTAGTTGTCCGCGACCCACTTGCCGATGGTCCGGCGGACCAGCTGCTGCACCTGGCGGGGCTCCAGAACGCCGTCGCTCGCCGAGCGGTCCAGCGCCTCCTGGAGCTTGGCGACCACGGGGCCGAACGCGTTGTCGTCGATGCCGGAGCCGCGGGCCTGGATGGTCGGGCCGCCGACGATCTTGCCGTTGGTCGAGTCGACCGCGACGAAGACCGAGATGAAGCCCTCCTCGCCGAGGATCTTGCGGTCCTTGAGCGAGGCCTCGCTGATGTCGCCGACCGAGGAGCCGTCCACGTAGACGTACCCGGCCTGCACCTTGCCGACGATCCGGGCGACGCCGCCCTCCAGGTCGACGCAGACACCGTCCTCGGCGATGACCACGCGGTTGCGCGGCACCCCGGTGGCGATGCCCAGCTCGGCGGCCGCGCGCAGGTGGCGCCACTCGCCGTGGACCGGCATCAGGTTGCGCGGCTTGCAGATGTTGAAGAAGTAGAGCAGCTCACCGGCCGAGGCGTGGCCGGAGACGTGCACCTTGGCGTTGCCCTTGTGCACGACCTTGGCGCCCCAGCGGGTCAGGCCGTTGATCACCCGGTAGACGGCGTTCTCGTTGCCCGGGATGAGCGAGGAGGCCAGGACGACGGTGTCGCCCTCGACGATGCGGATCTGGTGGTCGCGGTTGGCCATCCGGGACAGCGCCGCCATCGGCTCGCCCTGCGAACCGGTGCAGATCAGCACGACCTGCTTGTCCGGCAGGTCGTCCAGCTGCTTGACGTCCACGACCATGTTGCCGGGGACCTTCAGGTAGCCGAGGTCACGGGCGATGCCCATGTTGCGGACCATCGAGCGGCCGACGAAGGCGACCTTCCGGCCGTACTCGTGGGCGGCGTCCAGGACCTGCTGGATGCGGTGCACGTGGCTCGCGAAGGAGGCCACGATGATGCGCTTCTCCGCGTTGGCGAAGACGTTGCGCAGCGCCGCCGAGATGTCCCGCTCGTGCGGGATGAAGCCGGGGACCTCGGCGTTGGTGGAGTCCACCAGCAGGAGGTCCATGCCCTCCTCCGCCAGCTTGGCGAAGGTCGGCAGGTCGGTCAGGCGGCCGTCCAGCGGCAGCTGGTCCATCTTGAAGTCACCGGTGGCCACGACCATGCCGGCGGGGGTGCGGACCGCCACCGCCAGGGCGTCCGGGATGGAGTGGTTGACGGCGATGAACTCGCAGTCGAAGGGGCCGATGCGCTCGCGCTCGCCCTCCTTGACCTCCAGCACGTACGGCCGGATGCGGTGCTCGGCGAGCTTGGCCTCGATCAGGGCGAGGGTCAGCTTGGAGCCGATCAGCGGGATGTCCGGGTTCTCCCGCAGGAGGAAGGGGACAGCGCCGATGTGGTCCTCGTGCCCGTGGGTGAGGATGATGCCGTCGACCTTGTCGAGGCGGTCCCGGATGTAGCTGAAGTCGGGGAGGATCAGGTCGACGCCGGGCTGCTCGTCCTCGGGGAAGAGGACGCCGCAGTCGACGATCAGGATGCGGTCCCCGTACTCGAGGACCGTCATGTTGCGGCCGATCTCGCCGAGGCCGCCGAGCGGAGTGATGCGGAGGGCGCCCTCCTTCAGTGCCGGGGGCGCGCCGAGCTCGGGGTGCGGGTGGCTCAAAAGACTCTCCTCACGACGCACGCCATATGCCCGGGGTCCTCCCCCTGGAGACATATGGCGCGCGTACTCAGTGTCGTTTTCCTACTGGGTCTGTGCTCTCGCGCCTTCTGTCCGGTCCAGCGGCGGACCCTGGGAGGTCCGGCGAGCCGGGGCGCGCACGTCCGTGTCTGTTAGAGGTGTACCCCGCCGGCGGCGAGATCCTGCTTCAATCGCTCGACCTCCTCGGGCGTCGCCCCGACCAGCGGCAGCCGCAGCGGGCCGGCGGGCAGGCCCTGGAGCTCCAGCGCGGCCTTGCTGAGGATCACGCCCTGGGTGCGGAACATACCGCTGAACACCGGGAGCAGGCGCTGGTGGATGCTGGTGGCCTTGACCACATCCCCCACCAGGAAGGCCTCGATCATCGCCCGCAGGTCCCCGGCCACCACGTGCCCGACGACGCTGACCACGCCGACGGCTCCGACGGACAGCAGCGGCAGGTTGAGGATGTCGTCGCCGGAGTACCAGGCGAGGTCGGCGCGGGCGATCGCCCAGGCCGCGGCGCCGAGGTCGCCCTTGGCGTCCTTGTTGGCGACGATCCGCGGGTGCTCACCGAGGCGGACCAGCGTCTCGTGGCTCAGCGCGACCCCGCTGCGGCCCGGGATGTCGTACGCCATGACCGGCAGCCCGGTGGCGTCGGCGACCTGGGTGAAGTGCCGGTACAGGCCCTCCTGCGGGGGCTTGTTGTAGTACGGCGTGACGACCAGCAGGCCGTGCGCTCCTGCGGCCTCCGCCTGCCGGGCCAGCTCGACGCTGTGGTGGGTGTCGTTGGTGCCGACGCCGGCCACCACGTGGGCGCGGTCCCCGACCGCCTCGACCACGGCGCGGACCAGCTGGGCCTTCTCGGCGTCGCTGGTGGTCGGGGACTCACCGGTGGTGCCGTTGACGACGAGGCCGTCGTTGCCGGAGTCCACGAGGTGCGTGGCGAGGCGCTGGGCGCCGTCGAGGTCGAGCGCGCCGTCGGCGGTGAACGGGGTGACCATGGCGGTCAGGACCCGGCCGAACGGCGTCTGGGGGGTGGAGGTCGGAGCCATGCGTCCAAAGCTACTCGTAGGCGGTGGGGCGTTACCCATGCCGGTCCGCTGTTCGGACAGGTGCAGCGCGTCGGTGGCGCGGACGTGGGATTCCGGTGCTGCCCGCTCGGGGGTTCAGGCAGCACCGGAATCCGTGTTCACGAATGTAGGGAGCGGCTAGAAAAGCCGCAATCCAGACATGCCAGACACTCTGCCCATATGCCTGTCGTCCCAGGTCAGGGGGCGACCCGGCCGTGCTTCTCGAAGGCCGCATGGGTGAGCGGCATGAGCCGGGCCCACTGCTCCTCCATCTGCTCGGCGACCATCTCGATCTCGCGCTGCGGGAAGGACGGCACCGCCGAGTTCTCCCGCTTGGTGCGCAGCGACAGGAAGTGCATCAGCGAGCGCGAGTTGCAGGTCGCGTACATCGAGGAGAACAGGCCCACCGGCAGCACCGCGCGGGCCACCTCGCGGGCCACCCCGGCGGCCAGCATCTCCTGGTAGCGGGCGTAGGACTCGCGGTACGCGGCCTCCATCGCCTCGGTGGTGGTCCGGTGCTGCTCCGGCGTGCCCTCGTGGAACTCGTACTTGCCGGGGCGGCCCTGCTGGACCAGCTTGCGCTCCTCGCCCGGGACGTAGAAGACCGGCTGGAGCTCGCGGTAGCGGCCGGACTCCTCGTTGTACGACCAGCCGCTGCGGTGCCGGTGGAACTCCCGGAACACGAAGATCGGCGCGCTGATGAAGAAGGTCATCGAGTTGTGCTCGAAGGGCGTGCCGTGCCGGTCGCGCATCAGGAAGTTGATCAGGCCCTTGGACTTCTCCGGGTCCTGCTGGACGGCCTCCAGGGACTGCTCGCCCGCGGTCGAGACCCGGGCCGCCCAGATGACGTCCGAGTCGGCGGCGGCGCTGCGGACCAGCTCCACCGTCACGTCGCTGCGGAAGCTGGGGGCCGTCGGTTCGTCGCTCACGCGTTACTCCTTGCGGGTTCGGTGCTGTGCAGCCTGATGGCGTGCTGCATGGTCTTGCGGGCGCGCGGGGTGTCGCCGGCGTCGGCGTACGCCACGGCGAGGCGGAACCAGACCCGCCAGTCGCCCGGCGCGTCCTGTGCCTCGCCCTGCCGGCGGGCGAACACCGCGTCGGCCGAGGCCCGGTCGATCCGCCCGCCCTTGCTGCGCTTCAACTCGTCCACCGGCAGGCCGCCCTCGGCCTCCAGCTCGCGGGCCAGCCGCTCGCTGTCCCGGCCGAAGCGGACGGTCTGGCGCAGGAACCAGACGCCGACCACCGGGATCACGAAGGCGCAGATCCCGATGCCGATGCCGAGCGGCTTGCCGGTGGCGACCAGCTGGACGCCCTCGCCCACGCAGACCAGGGCGACCAGCAGCAGCACGCCGGACAGGACGAAGAAACCGGTACGAGAGGTCATCACGCGCTCCCTGGGGTCGAGACTGTCACAGGTCCAGGAAGTGTTCGAGGCCGAAGGTCAGCCCCGGCGTCTCGACCACCTTGCGCGCGCCCAGCAGGATGCCCGGCATGAAGCTGCTGTGGTGCAGCGAGTCGTGCCGGATGGTGAGCGTCTCGCCGGTGTCGCCGAACATCACCTGCTGGTGGGCGAGCAGGCCCCGCAGCCGAACCGCGTGCACCGGCACCCCGTCCACGTCGGCGCCGCGCGCACCGGGCAGGCTGTGGGTGGTCGGGTCCTGCTGCGGCGGCCGGCCGGCCTCGGCCCGGGCGGCCGAGATCAGCTGGGCGGTGCGGGTGGCGGTGCCGCTGGGGGCGTCGGCCTTGCGGTCGTGGTGCAGCTCGACCACCTCGACCGACTCGAAGTACCGGGCGGCGATCTGGGAGAACTTCATGCCGAGGATGGCGCCGATGGAGAAGTTCGGGGCGATCAGCAGGCCGAGCTCCGGGGCCTCCTCCAGCCATCCGCGGACGGTGGCGAGCCGCTCGTCCGTCCAGCCCGTGGTGCCGGTGACCACGTGGATGCCGTGGTGCAGGCAGTGGTCCAGGTTGCCCATCACCGAGTCCGGGTGGGTCAGCTCGACCGCGACCTGGGCCCCGGCCGAGGTCAGCTCCTCCAGCGCGGAGCCGCGGCCGAGGGCGGCGACCAGCTCCATGTCCGGAGCGGCCTCGACGGCCTTGACCGCCTCGGAACCGATCCTGCCCCTGGCGCCGATCACGGCGACACGCAGCGTCATAGCGAAACGTCCTCTCAGACCAGCAGATCGGCGAGCTTGGCGGCCCGCTTGTCGTTGACCGGGCCGATCAGGGCGAGCGACGGCCGGTGCGCGCCCAGCACATCACGTGCCACCGCGTGGACGTCCTCCAGGGTCACCGCGGCGATCCGCTCCAGCATCTCGTCCACCGACAGGTGGTGCCCGTAGCTGAGCTCGGCCTTGCCGATCCGGTTCATCAGCGAGCCGGTGTCCTCCATGCCGAGCACGGTGGAACCGGAGATCTGGCCGATCGCCCGGTTCAGCTCCTCCTCGGTGATGCCCTCCTCGACCACCTTGGCCAGCTCGGCGCGGCAGATCCGCAGCACCTCCTCGACCCGCTTGGGCTGGCAGCCGGCGTAGATGCCGAACAGGCCGCTGTCCGCGTAGGACGAGGAGTACGAGTAGACCGAGTACGCCAGGCCCCGCTTCTCGCGGACCTCCTGGAACAGCCGGGAGCTCATCCCGCCGCCGAGGGCCGCGTTGAGCACGCCCATCGCCCAGCGGCGCTCGTCGTGCCGCGGCACCCCGGGCACGCCCAGCACCAGGTGGGCCTGCTCGGTGGAGCGGTTGAGCACCTCGACCCTGCCGGCCGTGCGCAGCGCCTTGACGCCGCGCCGCGCCTCGGCGGGGGCCGCGGTGGACGCCGCCAGCACCGACGCGAAGGCCTGCTCGACCTGCTTCACCACCTTGCGGTGGTCGAGGTTGCCGGCCGCGGCGACGACCAGGTGCTCGGGCCGGTAGCGGCGGCGGTAGAAGCCGGCGATCTGGTCCCGGGTGAGCGTCCGGATGGTCTCCTGGGTGCCGAGGATCGGGCGGCCGAGCGGGCCGCTGCCGTAGATCACCTTGGCGAACAGGTCGTGCACCACGTCGCCCGGGTCGTCCTCGGCCATCGCCATCTCCTCCAGGATGACGCCGCGCTCGGCCTCCACGTCCTCGGTGCGGATCAGCGAGCCGGTGAGCATGTCGCAGACCACGTCGATGGCCAGCGGGAGGTCGGTGTCCAGGACCCGGGCGTAGTAGCAGGTGTTCTCCTTCGCGGTGAAGGCGTTCATCTCGCCGCCGACCGCGTCCAGGGCGGCCGAGATGTCCAGCGCGCTGCGCCGGTCGGTGCCCTTGAAGAGCAGGTGCTCCAGGTAGTGGGTGGCGCCGTTGAGCTGCGGGGTCTCGTCCCGCGAGCCGACGCCGACCCAGATGCCGAAGGTCGCGGAGCGCACCGTGGGCAGGGTCTCGGTGACGACCCGAAGGCCGCCGGGGAGGACGGTGCGGCGCACCGTGCCGGCGCCGTCGACGCCCTTGAGCAGGGTCCGGGTGGTGCCGGGACGCTGCGTTACCGCCGGGGCCTGCGCCACGGGTGGTACCTCCAGAGGAAACGCACGTGCCGATGGGCACGTACGGACGAACGCGTGGACAACGGGGTGCGGCCCGCACGCCGGGGGGCGTACGGGCCGCGGGGGTCAGCTAGCGGCGCTTCACTCGGAAGCGGCCTCGCCGCCCTCCTCGCCCTCGATGACCGGGATCAGGGAGAGCTTGCCGCGCGGGTCGATCTCGGCGATCTCGACCTGGACCTTGGCGCCGACGCCGAGGACGTCCTCGACGTTCTCGACGCGCTTGCCGCCGGCCAGCTTGCGGATCTGCGAGATGTGCAGCAGGCCGTCCTTGCCCGGCATCAGCGACACGAACGCGCCGAACGTCGTGGTCTTGACCACGGTGCCCAGGTAGCGCTCGCCGACCTCCGGCATGGTCGGGTTGGCGATCTGGTTGATCGTGGTGCGGGCGGCCTCGGCGGCCGGGCCGTCGGCGGCACCGATGTAGATGGTGCCGTCGTCCTCGATCGTGATCTCGGCGCCGGTGTCCTCCTGGATCTGGTTGATCATCTTGCCCTTGGGGCCGATGACCTCACCGATCTTGTCCACCGGGATCTTGATGGTGATGATGCGCGGCGCGTTCGGGGACATCTCGTCGGGCGAGTCGATGGCCTCGTTCATCACGTCGAGGATGTGCAGGCGGGCGTCCTTGGCCTGCTTCAGCGCGGCGGCGAGCACCGACGCCGGGATGCCGTTCAGCTTGGTGTCCAGCTGGAGGGCGGTGATGAAGTTGCGGGTACCGGCGACCTTGAAGTCCATGTCGCCGTACGCGTCCTCGGCGCCGAGGATGTCGGTCAGCGTGACGTAGTGGGTCTCGCCGTCGATCTCCTGCGAGATCAGGCCCATGGCGATGCCGGCGACGGCGGCCTTCAGCGGCACACCGGCGTTCAGCAGCGACATGGTCGAGGCGCAGACCGAGCCCATCGAGGTGGAGCCGTTGGAGCCGAGCGCCTCGGAGACCTGGCGGATGGCGTACGGGAACTCCTCGCGGGTCGGCAGCACCGGCAGCAGGGCGCGCTCGGCGAGCGCGCCGTGGCCGATCTCGCGGCGCTTGGGCGAGCCCACGCGGCCGGTCTCACCGACGGAGTACGGCGGGAAGTTGTAGTTGTGCATGTAGCGGCGGCGCGTCTCCGGGGAGAGCGTGTCCAGCTGCTGCTCCATGCGCAGCATGTTCAGCGTGGTGACGCCCAGGATCTGGGTCTCGCCGCGCTCGAACAGGGCCGAGCCGTGCACCCGCGGGATGGCCTCGACCTCGGCGGCCAGGGTGCGGATGTCGGTGACGCCGCGGCCGTCGATGCGGACCTTGTCCTTGATGACGCGCTCGCGGACGATCTTCTTGGTCAGCGCGTTGTAGGCGGCGCTGATCTCCTTCTCGCGGCCCTCGAACTCGGGCAGCAGCTTCTCGGCGGCCAGCGCCTTGACGCGGTCCAGCTCGTTGTTGCGCTCCTGCTTGCCCGGGATGGTCAGGGCCTGGGCGAGCTCGTCCTTGACGGCGGCGCTCAGCGCGGCGAGGACGTCGTCCTGGTAGTCCAGGAAGACCGGGAACTCGCCGGTCGGCTTGGCGGCGTGGGCGGCCAGCTGCGCCTGCGCGGCGCAGAGGACCTTGATGAACGGCTTCGCGGCCTCCAGGCCGGAGGCGACGATCTCCTCGGTCGGCGCCTCGGCGCCGCCCTCGACCAGCTTGATGGTCTTGTCGGTGGCCTCGGCCTCGACCATCATGATCGCGACGTCGCCGTCCGGCAGGACGCGACCGGCGACGACCATGTCGAAGACGGCCGACTCCAGCTCGCTGTGGGTCGGGAAGGCGACCCACTGGCCGTTGATCAGCGCGACGCGGACGCCACCGATCGGGCCGGAGAACGGCAGGCCCGCCAGCTGGGTGGAGGCGGAGGCGGCGTTGATCGCGACCACGTCGTACAGGTGGTCGGGGTTGAGCGCCATCACGGTGACGACGACCTGGACCTCGTTGCGCAGGCCCTTGACGAAGGACGGGCGCAGCGGGCGGTCGATCAGGCGGCAGGTGAGGATCGCGTCCTCGGAGGGCCGGCCCTCGCGACGGAAGAACGAGCCGGGGATGCGGCCCGCGGCGTACATCCGCTCCTCGACGTCCACGGTCAGCGGGAAGAAGTCGAAGTGCTCCTTCGGCTGCTTGGACGCGCTGGTGGCCGACAGCACCATGGTGTCGTCGTCCAGGTAGGCCACGGCGGAGCCGGCGGCCTGACGGGCCAGGCGGCCGGTCTCGAAGCGGATGGTACGGGTGCCGAAGGAACCGTTGTCGATCACGGCCTCGGCGTAGAACACGTTCTCTTCCACCTGGAAGATCTCCTCTTTCGTACGTCTCCGGGAGAGCGTCCCCGCGCACTGCCTGCAGTGGGCCCCGGGCCCTCGTCAGGGAGGGCGGCAGTCGGGCCGGTCTTCGATCGAAGCCTCCGGAGTGCCCCGCTCGGTCTGCGGGGGTTCCGACGGCCACTACCGAGGACCGGCGCCTCACGGCTGCCGGGCCGGGAAGGGCGGTCCGCGTCTGGACGCTCTCTCGGATGCGGGCGGCTTCCGTTTGAAGCCTTCGTCCCGCGGGGGGTTCGGGTCCTGCTGCCCGGGTGGCGCGCTGGTGCGCCATCACCCGGCATGCCCACAACCCTACGGTGCAATCCTCGGCCACCTGGGGAGGTGCGCGCGAGTTGTTATCTCAGGGTGCCGCCGCCGAACAGCCGCGGCATACGCGCGAGGGGCGGCCCCCCGGTGTGGGGAGCCGCCCCGTGCGGCGGTCTTAGCGGGCGCCGCCGGCGGCACCGCGGCGGATGCCCAGACGGTCGACGAGCGTACGGAAGCGCTCGATGTCCTTCTTGGCCAGGTACTGCAGCAGGCGACGGCGCTGGCCGACCAGGATCAGCAGGCCACGACGCGAGTGGTGGTCGTGCTTGTGGGTCTTGAGGTGCTCGGTCAGGTCCGAGATGCGGCGGGAGAGCATGGCCACCTGGACCTCGGGGGAACCGGTGTCGCCCTCCTTCTGGCCGAACTCGGCGAAGATCTGCTTCTTGACGTCAGAGGCGAGAGCCACTGCAACTCCTTCAGGGTCTACCGAGCGGTCCTGGTCGACAGCACAGGACTCATCGAGAACTCGGTGTCGCGAACGCGGCCGGCGCGCTGCCGCCCACGACGGGGCGGCGGGCACACGGCTGCGCTCGGAGGCCAAGCGTACCAGTGCCGCCCATCCGGCCGACCTGCGGCCCTGGTGGGCGGTCGGCGGGCGGGCGGCACCGGGACCGCGGCCGGTCAGCCGGTCGCGCCGCGGACCAGCCGGTAGACGTCCAGGACGGCGAGCGCCAGCGGGACGAGCGAGATCAGCGTGAGGCTGTCCACCAGGTCCAGGATGCGCCCCCAGAACGGGGAGACCCCGAGCCGCGGCACCACCAGGGCGATCGCGGTGAGCAGCGCGGCACCGAAGGCGATCGAGCCGGTCAGCCAGATCGTGCGCAGGTCGAGCTCGGTCGTGGAGCCGGCCGCCCGCAGGAAGAACTGCGGGGTGTGCAGGGAGAGCCCGACGATCAGCAGGCTCAGACCGAGCAGGCCGGCCACGGTGAGGCTGATCACCTGGGCGGTGTAGCGGAACAGCCGGGCGCGCAGCATGGTGGTCAGGCCCAGGGCGAGCGCGAGCACTTCGGGGAAGGTCTCGTCGGTGAAGCCGAGGACGGCGCAGGCGCCGACCACGACCGCGGCGCAGCCGCCGACCAGGCCGACCAGCACCTCGTGGCCACGGCGGGCCTGGTGCGCGATCCGCTCGTACTGGACCGCCTCGGCGCGCTCGGCCTCCTCGTCGTAGTCCCGGCTGCGGGTGCGGGTCTGGCCGGGGGCGCTGAAGCCGACCGGGAGCCGGGCGAAGCGGGCGGAGAGGCTGGGCAGGAAGCCGACCACGGCGACGGCGGCGACCCCGGTGACGGCGGCGATGTGCCCGGCCGGGGTCTCCGGCAGCAGGACGGCCGCGAAGGTGGCGAGCGCGCCGGCGGTGGAGACCAGGGCGGCGGCGACGAACACCGCGTCCTTCTCCGGCAGCAGGCCCGCCAGCAGCACGGAGACCACCAGGACGCAGACGCAGCCGGCCAGGAACTGGAGCCGGCCGGGGCCGTCCCCCGGATGCGCGACGGCGATGAGGCCGCTGCCGCCGATCATGGCGTGCGGCAGCGCGCCGAGGCCGAGCGCGACGGCCGCGTGGGCGTCCTGGTAGACCCGGGCGCGCACCCCGGCGAACGCGGTGAGCACGACGGCGGTGACGCCGGCCAGGACACCGGGCAGGCCGTGCATGTCGTGGCGCAGGTCGGAGAACCAGAGCGCGAAGCCGAGCAGGGTGAGCAGCACCCCGGCGCCGATCAGGCCGAAGCCCCGCATCAGCTCGGCGGTCCAGAACCGGCGGTCGGCCTCGACGGCGCTGGCGATCGCGTCGGCGACGTCGTCGTAGACGGCCGGCGGGAGCGACTCGGCGAAGGGGCGCAGCGCCAGCAGGTCGCCGTCGCGGACCTGCTGGGCGGCCAGCGGCAGCCCGCTGTCGAGCACCGTGCCGTCGCGGCGGACCAGGTGGAATCCGGTCGGGGTGCCGTCGGGCTGGCTCTGGTTGGCCAGGCGCAGCACCTCGGGGTAGACGTCCGCGAGCGGGACGTCCTCGGGCAGGGCGACGTCGATCCGGCGGTCCGGGGCGACGACGGTCACCCGGCAGTAGCCCGTCGCGGCGGTGCTCATGCGTCCCCCTCGCTGCGCTCGCCCATGAGGGCCCCCACCTCGATCCTTCGACGCACTTGGCGCTCCCCCTTGTTGACGGTGCCGAGGCACGGCGGCGCTCGGTGTTGCTGTGGAACCGGCCCGACCGGGCCGCGAGTTGGCGCGGCGTTACCCTACCCGTTCGGTTCGTGTCCGCTGCCGGTGCGTACCGGGCCCTGGCGGGCGGTGCGCGGGCGCCCGTTAGGATCGGCGCCTGCGCAAAGGTACGGGGGCTGCGCTGGGTGGGGCGTCCTCAGCCACCGGATTCCCGTACGGACCGTACGCAATCGCGTGAGGGCTGATGCCGAAGTGATCGATCGACGCCGCGGGGTGGATGACACATGGGTGTGATCACGGTCAAACGACCGGCCAGGGCGTATCCGCCCACCGTGCCGGACGAACCGGTGGAGCTGGTGAGCCCGCCCGAACTGCCCCGGCAGGGCGGCGAGGACTGGCTGATGAGCATCCTGCCGATGATGGGCATGGGTGGCTCGGCGGTGTTCTTCTTCTCGCCGGGGGCCGCGGCCCCGATGAAGATCATGGGCGGTCTGATGATCGCCTCGACGCTCGGCATGGTGCTGGCGCAGATCGTCCGGGCCCGCAAGGGCGGTTCGACCGCGATGGCGGACGAGCGGCGCGACTACCTGAAGTACCTCCAGCAGACCCGCCGCCAGGTGCGCCGCACGGCGGAGCGCCAGCGCGGCGCGCTGCTGTTCCTGAACCCGGCGCCGGACCAGCTCTGGTCGATCGTCGAGGACGGCCGGCGGCTGTGGGAACGGCGCACCGGGGACGGTGACTTCGCGCAGATCCGGGTCGGCCTCGGGCCGGTGCAGCTGTCCACGCCGCTGGTGGCGCCGCAGACCGCGCCGATGGACGAGCTGGAGCCGCTGTCGGCGGCCGCCATGCACTCCTTCCTGAAGGCCCACGGCACCCTCCAGGACCTGCCGTTGGCGGTCTCGCTGCGGGCCTTCTACCACATCACGGTGTGCGGGGACCCGGACTCGGTGTACGGGAACGTGCGCGCGATGATCGCCCAGTTGACCACCCTGCACTCGCCGGACGACCTGATGGTCGCGGTCGCCGCCGCGCCCGGTGCGGCCGAGGAGTGGGAGTGGACCAAGTGGCTCCCGCACAACCAGCACCGCAAGGAGGCCGACGGCGCGGGCTCGCGCCGGTTGTTCGCCGCCGACCTGGGCGACCTGGAGTACCTGCTCCAGGACGAGCTGGCCGGCCGCCAGCGCTTCGTGCGCGAGGTGGCGCCGCCGTCCGACCAGCCGCACCTGGTGGTCGTCATGGACGGCGCCGGGGTGCCGCAGGACTCCCTGCTGGCGAGCCCGGAGGGCGTGCAGGGCGTGACGGTCATCGAGGTGGTGCCGGGCGAGGTCGACGAGCCCAGCGGACACCTGATGGTGACGGTCGGCGCCGAGGAGCTGGTGCTGCGCTCGGCCTCCGGCGCGACGTACACCGGCAAGCCCGACCTGCTCTCGGTGTGGCAGTCCGAGGCGCTGGCACGGCAGTTGGCGCCGTACCGGATCTCGGCCGGCGGCGACGACGAGCCGCTGCTGTCCAACCTCGACTTCACCGACATGATGAGCTCCGGCGACCCGGGCTCCTTCGACGTGGCCCGCAGCTGGCGCCCGCGCGCCCAGCACGAGCGGATGCGGGTGCCGATCGGTGTCGGCGCCAACGGCGAGCACGTCTACCTGGACATCAAGGAGGCCGCGCTGGAGGGCATGGGCCCGCACGGCCTGTGCGTGGGCGCGACCGGTTCCGGCAAGTCGGAGCTGCTGCGCACGCTGGTGCTGGCGCTGGCGATGACCCACTCCTCGGAGATCCTGAACTTCGTCCTCGCCGACTTCAAGGGCGGTGCGACCTTCTCCGGCATGGCGGACATGCCGCACACCTCCGCGGTGATCACCAACCTGGAGGGCGAGCTCACCCTGGTCGACCGCATGCGCGACGCGATCGAGGGCGAGCTGCACCGCCGTCAGGAGCTGCTGCGCTCGGCGGGCAACTACGCCAACATCCACGAGTACGAGCGGGCCCGGGCGGCCGGCGCGGCCCTGGACCCGCTGCCCTCGCTGGTGCTGATCATCGACGAGTTCTCCGAACTCCTCACCGCCAAGCCCGACTTCATCGAGATGTTCATCCAGATCGGCCGGATCGGCCGTTCGCTGGGCGTGCACCTGCTGCTGGCCTCGCAGCGCCTGGAGGAGGGCAAGCTGCGCGGTCTGGACACCTACCTGTCGTACCGGATCGGTCTGCGCACCTTCTCGGCCGCGGAGTCCCGGGCGGCGATCGGCGTCCCGGACGCCTACCACCTGCCGCCGGTGCCGGGCGTCGGCTACCTCAAGTTCGGCGAGGACGTGATGGACCGGTTCAAGGCCGCCTACGTCTCGGGGCCCTACCGGGCGCCGGGGCAGCAGCGGTCGACCGGCGGACGGCGGGTCAACGCGCATCCGGTGGAGTTCACCGCCGCCTTCGTGGACCTGCCGGACCTGGTGGAGGAGGAGGTCGCGCCGCAGGCCCCGGAGCAGGACGACGCCCTGGTGGACACCGTGCTGGACGTGTTCGTCCAGCGGATGGCCGGCCAGGGCCCGGCCGCGCACCAGGTGTGGCTGCCGCCGCTGGAGGAGGCGCCGAGCATGGACCACCTGCTGCCGCCGCTGCAGGTCGTGCCGGAGCGCGGACTGACCACGCCCGGCTACCCGGTGGGCCGGCTGCGGGTGCCGATCGGCATCGTGGACAAGCCGCGCGAGCAGAAGACGGACATCCTGGAGGTCGACTACGCGGGAGCGGCCGGCCACGGCCTGATCGTGGGCGGTCCGCGCTCCGGCAAGTCCACCGTGGTGCGCACCACGGTGGCCTCGTTCGGCCTCACCCACACCCCGCTGGAGGTGCAGTTCTACCTGCTCGACTTCGGCGCGGGCAGCTTCCAGTCGCTCGCCGGACTGCCGCACGTCGGCGGGGTGGCCGGGCGCCTGGACGTGGACAAGGTGCGCCGGATGGTCTCCGAGGTGCACGGGGTGCTCAACCGGCGCGAGGAGCTGTTCCGGGTCACCGGGATCGACACCATCGCCACCTACCGGGCCCGCCGGGCGGCCGGCCAGCTGCCCGACGAGGCCTTCGGCGACGTCTTCCTGGTGATCGACGGCTGGAACACCTTCAAGCAGGAGTTCGAGGGCCTGGAGCCGGTGATCGGCGACATCGCCCAGCGCGGCCTCGGCTACGGCGTGCACCTGGTCATCACCGCGGCCCGGTACGCCGAGGTGCGCCCGGCGCTGAAGGACCTGCTGCAGAACCGGACCGAGCTGAAGCTCGGTGACGCGATGGAGTCCGAGGTCGACCGCCGGGTGGCGCAGAACGTCCCGCCGCTGGCCGGGCGCGGCATCACCCCGGAGCGGCTGCACTTCCTGTCCGGCCTGCCGCGCCTGGACGGCTCCTCCTCGGTGGACGACCTGCAGAACGGGGTGGCCGGGCTGGTCGGCGCCGTCGACGGGGCCTGGAGCGGCCCGCGCGCCCCGCAGGTGCGGATGCTGCCGGCCGTGCTGGACGGCCACTCGCTGCCGAAGGGCTTCGAGCACCCGGAGCGCGGCATCGCCTTCGGCGTGGACGAGGCCGAGCTGGCGCCGGTCTTCGTCAACTTCGAGACCGACCCGCTGTTCATCGTCTTCGGCGACACCGAGTCCGGGAAGTCGGCGATGCTGCGGATGCTGATCAAGCAGATCACCGAGCGCTACACCCCGGACCAGGCGGGCATCGTGGTCGGCGACTACCGGCGCGCGCTGCTCGGCACCGTGCCGCCGGAGTACCTGGTGGAGTACGCGGCCGCGCAGCCGGCCATGGCGGCCATCGTGGACATGCTGCGCGGCGCCTGCTCGCGCCGCCTGCCGGGCCCGGACGTGACCGCCGAGCAGCTGCGCAACCGCAGCTGGTACAGCGGCAAGGACATGTTCGTGATCGTCGACGACTACGAGCTGGTCTCGACGAGCTCGGGCAACCCGCTGGCCCCGCTGGCCGAGTTCCTGCCGTTCGCCCGCGACATCGGCCTGCGGGTGATCGTGGCCCGCAGCGCGGGCGGCGCCGGCCGCTCGCTGTACGAGCCGGTGCTGCAGCGGATGCGCGAGCTCGGTGGCCAGGGCGTGATCCTCTCCGGCAACCGGGACGAGGGCGCGCTGCTGGGGACGGTCAAGCCGCAGGCGCTGCCGCCGGGCCGGGGCGTCTACGTGTCGCGCCGCGCGACCCACGGGCAGATGGTCCAGACGGGCTGGCTGCCGGTGGCGTAGTCGCGCCGGTCGTCGCGGAACGTGACCGAAGGGGTCGGACTCGTGGAGTCCGACCCCTTCGGCGTCCCAGGTTCCGAAACGTTACCTGCCACTTTGCGGCCGGGGGCTGCGGTTCCCGCACCCGGCCGGGGAGTTGCCCGGCGTTTCGGGGGCGCCTGGGCGTGTCGCCGTCCATCGGGAGCCACACCTTTGAATCGCTGACGCCCACCTTTGTTCACCTTGGATTCAATCGCGATGTGGCCAAGGTAACAACTCGGACAAAGCTCGCAATGACCGAACGTGATCACCGGATCGCATGCCTATGCCGTTCTGCGCAACGGATTCCGCAGCAGTTCCGGCGTTGACTCGATCAATACGCCCGAGGTTCCATTGCGGCCCGGGAGCGACTGGAACCGGACACCGAGCAACCAGCCAGCGGAGGCGATACCGCTCCCACTCCAGGACCGCACAGAGCCGATCGGAAGCCACATGCCCGACACGCTTCGCCCGCCACAGACCGTAGCCGCCACGGCGGCCGAGGCGGCAGCGCCCCAGCAACTCAAGCGCTCGATCGGCGTCGTGGGCGGCACACTGCTCACGCTGTCCTGCGTCACCCCGGCCTCGACGCTCTTCGTGATCGTGCCGGAACTCTTCTCCAGCATCGGCAGCGCCACCGCGCTGGCCATCGCGATCGGCACCGTGCTCTGCGTCGCGGTCGCCTTCTGCTACTCCGAGCTCGGCACCCTGATCCCCAGCGCCGGCGGCGAGTACGCCATGGTCGGCACCCTCGCCGGACGGCTGATGGGCTGGCTGGTCTTCGTGCTCTCGCTGATCGTGGTGATGATCGTCCCGTCGGTCATCGCCCTCGGCACCGCCGACTACCTCGCCCCCGTCCTGCACCTGGACAAGGCCATGACCGGCGCCGCCGTGATGCTGGCCGCCACCCTGGCCGGCCTGCTCGACCTGCGCGCCAACGCCTGGATCACCGGCATCTTCCTGGTCCTGGAGGTCATCGCGGCCGGCGTGGTCTCGGTGCTCGGCTTCGCCCACGCCAACAGCGGCGCCCCCAGCCTGCTGCACGGCGTGGCCGCCGGGGACGGCGGCGCCACCACCACGGTCAGCGTGGGCGCCATCGTCGGCGCGCTCGGCATCGCCCTGTTCATCACCCAGGGCTTCTCCACCGCGGTCTACCTGTCGGAGGAGCTGGAGAACCCCCGCCGCAACGTCTCGCGCACCGTGCTGTGGACGCTCGGCATCTCCTCGGCCATCATCCTGGTCCCGGTCGTCGCCATCACCATGGGCGCCCCCGACCTCCAGACCCTGTCCTCCGGCGACATCTCCGCCATGGTCACCGCCTGGAGCAACTCCGCGGTCGGCACCTTCATCAGCCTCTGCGTCGCGCTGGCCATCATCAACGCCGGCATCGTCATGGTCATCCAGAACTCCCGGGTGCTGTTCGCCTCCGCCCGCGACAAGGCGTGGCCGGAGCCGGTCAACAAGGCCTTCGGCACCCTCGGCCGGTTCGGCTCGCCGTGGATCGCCACCCTGGCGGTCGGCCTGCCCGGTGCCGCGCTCTGCTTCGTCAAGGGCGAGCTGCTGAGCAACATCACCGGCGTCGCCGTCACCGGGATGTACCTGCTGGTCGCGATCGCCGCGCTGCTCTCCCGCCGCGCCCACCACAAGCACGCCGCCGCCTGGCGGATGCCGCTGTGGCCGGCCGTCCCGGTCGTGCTGATCGCCGTCCTGGTCTACGTGATGACCAAGCTGGACACCGAGCCCCTGCTGTGGACCGGCGGCATCACCGCCGCCGCCACCCTCTACTGGCTGTTCTACCTGCGCCCCCGGCAGGACACCCGCTGGGTGATCAGCCTCCCCGAGGACCAGCAGGACTGACCCCCACCCCTCCCCCACACGGCGGTGCCCCGGGCCTCCCCCAGCCCGGGGCACCGCCGTGTGCGCGTCCCGCGGCCGGCCTACTTCCCCGCCTTCCAGGCGGGGCTGGTGGCGATCGCCTTCACCTGGTCCACGGTGAGCAGCGGCTTGGCGTTCGGCGCCTGCTTGTCGTTCGGCAGCTGGTAGACCAGCACGTCCGTGCCGTCCGGGTGCAGCACGTTCACCGTCAGCGGCTTCTCCTTGCCCTCCGGGTCCCCGTTGACGAGGATCCGGCTCCCGTCGGGGAGGGTGGTCGCGTCCTTGAAGGCCCGCTCGCCCAGGGCGTTCCCACCGCCCGCCCAGTTCTCCACCCGCAGCATCAGCGCGCCGGCGGCCTGGCCCTGGGCCAGCTGGAAGGTGGCCGAGAGCGCGTTGCCGGAGCGGCCGGTCACGCTCACCCCCTGGGGCAGCAGCCCGGCCAGGACGGTCTCCCGGTCGGCCAGCGACAGGTGGGGGTCGACCGCGTCCTGATCGACGCCGTCGTACCGGACCGCCGCGGCGATCCGGTCCCAGGAGCGGTCGGTCACGACCGCCTTCAGCTGGTCCGGGGAGAGCGGCGGGTTGGGGCGGCTGTCCGGCGCGCCCTTCTCCTTGGGCGCGTTCCACTCGTGGACGGAGATGCTCCGGCCGTCCGGGCCGGTCAGCACGGCGGACCACTCCTTGGTGTCGGCCCGGTCGTCCGAGTACTCGTACCCCTGCAGCAGCAGGAGCCGGGAGCCGTCCGCCAGGGTGGTGTCGGTGCAGGAGTCGACCCGGGCGAGCTTGAAGTCCGTCGGGCAGGTGGGCGCCTGCGTCTGCTTGGGCCAGTGCTTCTGGACGCCCAGCTGGATCAGCGACTTGCCCTGGCCGTCGTCGAGGACCAGGCTCGCCGAGGCGTAGGTGCCGCCCTGCCGCTCGTCGTCGGTGCCGCGGCCCTCGGCCTCGGTGGTCTCCCCCCGGGGCAGCAGGGCCCGGAAGGTGGCCAGCACCTCGTCGCCGGACACCACCGTCGGCGCGGAGGACTTCACGGCGCTCGGGGTGGCCGCGGCGGCGGCGGTGACGGTCCCGGCGGCGCTGCCCGCCGGGGCGGAGGCCGCGCTCACCGTGCCCGCGTCCCTCCCGCCCGGGGCGCCCAGGTACACCGCGCCGGTGCCCACCAGGGCCAGCGCGGCCGCACCGCCCACCACGGCGGCGGCGGAGCGGCGGCGCCAGCGGCGGCGGCCGCGCTGGTAACCGCCCGCGACCAGGCCTGCCTGTTCGGTGCGGAAGCCTTCGCCCGTGCGGGTGAGGGCATAGAGAAGATCGTCCTCGAACTTGTCCGGTTCGGACATGGGTGTTCACCGTCTCCTTGCGTCGCGGGTTGCGGGAGGTGCCGTGTCACGGATGGCGGGAAGGGCCGGGCGGCCACCGGCCTCAGTGGGTGGCGAGTTCGGTCAGCGAGTCGCCGAGCAGGGCGCGCAGCCGGGTCAGGGCCCGGGTGGTGCGGGTGCGGACGGCGCCGGAGGAGACCCGCATGGCCTCGGCGGTCTCCTCGACGCTGCGGTCCTCCCAGTAGCGCAGCACCAGGACCGCGCGGTCCTTGGGCGGCATCCGGCCGAGCGCGTCGAGGAGGGTCAGCCGCAGGGTGCGGTCGACGTCCTGTCCCTCCGGCTCCGGCAGGGCGTCGCTCGGACGCTCGCCGCTGGAGCGGCGGCGCTGCTGGGCGAGGAAGGTGCGCACCATGACGGTGTGGGTGTAGGCCGCCGGGTTGTCGATCCGGCCGCGCCCGGTGAAGGCGCTGCGCCGCCACAGCACGTACATCCGGCTGAGCGCCTCCTGCACGAGGTCCTCGGCGTAGTGGGTGTCGCCGCTGGTGAGCAGGCAGGCCGAGCGGTACAGGTGACCGGTCCGGCCGGAGACGAGTTCCAGGAACTCCGCGTCCTTGGCCTCCCGGCCCGTCCCGATCCACCGCATGCGCCCTGCCCCCCGTGGTCCACCCTCGCTGACACTTCATCGATGCGCCGGGCGGGCGGCGGTGTTACAGGGGTTCCGGCGGATCTTCGGTGGGCCGACCCGCGCCGGGGGCGGGCGGGGGCCGGGCGAGCGGAGGACGGGGCCGGGCGGACGTCGGTCCGGCGTCAGTCGGCGGACTTGCGCCGGTGGTCGCGCAGCACCGTGCCGCCGCCGACCAGCAGGGCGACCACCAGCGCGCCGACGCCGAGGACGTACGTCGCGGTACGGCCGTCGCGGGCGGCCTGGGTCTCGCCGAGGCCCACCGGGCGCGGCACGATCGGCGCGGCGGCGAGCTGCACCGGGGCGTCCGGGACGGGCGCGAGGGGCGCGTCGGCGGGGGCCTTGGTGACGGCCTTGACCGGGTCCACCACGCCCCAGCCGATGAACGTGTCCGGCTCGCGCTGGGTGCGCTGCGCGCTCTGCTCGATCCAGGCCCGCACCTGGGCGGCCTTCCAGTCCGGATGGGCGCCGATCAGCAGCGCGGCGAGCCCGGAGACGTACGGGGCGGCGAAGCTGGTGCCGTTGTCCACGCACTGGCCGCCCCCGGGCACGGTGGACAGCATGTCGACACCGGGCGCGGCGACCTTCACGAAGCCGCCGTACTGGGAGAACGGCGCACGCTCGTTGTTGCGGTCGGAGGCGCCGACGGCCAGCACGGTCGGGAAGGCGCCCGGGTAGGTGTCGCCCTCCTTGCCGTCGTTCCCGGTGGAGGCGACGACCACGGCCCTGTTCTCCTCGGCGTACTCGACGGCGGCCTTCAGCTCCGCGTAGCCGCCGAACCGGGCGTCGCCCGCGCCGCGCACGTCCTGGGAGATGTTGATGACCCGGGCACCGCCCTTGACCGCCTCCCTGATCGCCACGGCCAGCGAGGAGACGTCGCCGTTGCCGTCGCTGTCGTTCTGCCGGATCGCCAGGATCCTGGCGTCGGGGGCCAGTCCGACGAACCCGGTCTGCGTGCTGACCTGGGCGGCGATGATGCCGGCCACCTTGGTGCCGTGGCCGACCGGGTCCTCGGTGGACTTGCCCTGGATCGGCTGCTTGGTCTCCCGGTTGACCAGCAGGTTGGGACCCTCCACGAGCTTGTCGACCGACTTCGTGCGGGTGGCGTCGGGGACCTGGCCCCCCAGCTGCGGGTTGGTCCGGTCCACCCCGGTGTCGATGACCGCGACCGTCACACCGGCGCCGGTGGTCTTCCCGCCCTGCCACAGCTCGTTCAGCAGCAGGCGCTGCAGCGACCACGGCACGGTCTGGACGTCGGGCGCGGGTTTGGGGCAGTCACCGGCCGCGGCCAGCCCGGGCCCGCTCTCGGCGTACGCCGGGACGGCGAGCGGACCGCCCAGCACCGCGAGCGCGGCGAACGCCGCCGCCGCCTTCCGGTACCCGTGTCGGGACACCCTGCCACCCCTCATGTCGTCCACCCGTGTCGCGCGTCGGGGGCGGGTGCCCGGAATCCGGGTACCCGCCCCCTGCTGTTCCCTACGGAACCCGAACGTCAGCCCCAGAGCTTGGCGTTGGCGTCCTCGGTCGTCCGGTAGCTCTGCGCGGCCTGGTCCAGCGAGGTCGCGATCTGCGAGCAGGTCTGCTGGAGGTCGGCGGCGCGGGAGTCCCACTGGGCCTGGTGGGCCTGGTAGCCCTGCTGGGCGGCACCCTGCCAGCTGGCGGCGATGCGGGTGACGTTGCCCTTGAGGTCGTTCAGCAGGTGGTCGATGCGGCTCGCCGAGGCCTTGACCTCCTCGGACGCGTGGTGAACGGTCTCGAAGTTGACGAGAATGTGGTCGGACACGTTGTCTCCCTTGACGAGGATGCGGAGCGCCACGCGGTCAGTGGCGGGCGCTCCGCAGAGCGGTGGATCAGGACAGAACGGCGGTCGGCGCGGGTGCGACGATCAACGCGGACGCGGTGATCAGCCCTGGGCCGAGGAGAACATCGCCTTCTGCTCCTCTTCGGTGCTCGCGTAGTGCTTGGTGGTCAGCTCGATCGCGTGCTTGATCGCGGTCAGCGACTCCTTGAGCTTCGCGATGTCCTCGTTGACCCGGTTCTGCAGGTTCGTGTAGGCGGTCGCGGCCTGGCCCTGCCAGCCGCCGGTGATGCCGGAGACCGTGCTGATCAGCTTGGTCCGCTCCGCCTCGATCTTGCCGATGG
Source organism: Kitasatospora sp. NPDC005856 (assembly GCF_040629945.1). Lineage (NCBI taxonomy): Bacteria > Bacillati > Actinomycetota > Actinomycetes > Kitasatosporales > Streptomycetaceae > Kitasatospora > Kitasatospora sp. NPDC005856. The sequence goes on from NZ_JBEXWT010000098.1 coordinate 21,656, forward strand.
CCTCTTCGATCTGCTTGGCGAAAGCCAGCATCTCCTGCGCGGTCATCGTGAACTGACCCTGAGCCATGCTCCACCGTCCCCCATGAGACAACATTCTTCTGCGTGCGGACGACCCTCGCGGGCCCGCCGCCACATCACCTGTGTGATGTCCAGCAGCACTGTAGTCGGCACACGCAGCTCGCCCAACACCGATCACTGACTAGTTACCAGACCATGACACTGGGGCCAATTCGGTTGCCGTGCTTGGTGGTCAGGCGTTCTGCGGCTGGGCGGCGCTCTTCGCCGTCAACGGCGGGCCGGCCGGAACCAGGTCCGACCACTCCTTCGGTACCGGCAGCGGCTGGACCCCCTGGTAACCCAACCGGGCCTGGTTGCCGCCGGGTTCCTCCTGCTGCTGCCCGGGTTCCTGGGCCGGAGCCCCGGGCGCCGGCGTGGCGGTGGCCTGCGGGGTCGGCGGCTTCGGGGCGCCGCTCTGGCCGGGCTGCGGCGAGGCGCCGGGGCGCGGGCCGCCGTCGGTGTTGGACGGGACGGAGTAGCGCAACCCGGTCTCGGTGATCAGGAAGTCGGTTCCGGAGCCGGCGGCCGCCTTGTCCAGCGAACGGTAGAACAGTCCGTGGCCGGGGGTCACGTACGCCGCCCCGGCACCGTTGTTGTACGGCGCGGGGTACGAAGTCCCGGCCCAGACGCTGCGCTTGGCCGTCGTTCCGTCCTCGGCGACGCCGTCGTAGGTGCTGCACACGACCATCCGGGCGTCCTGGCGGTCCTGCTGGTTGTTCACCGGCGCGCCGGTCTTCAGCGGCCAGTCCGCCACGGTGCCCTTCAGGGCGACGTCGCCGCCCCACTGGGCGTTGTCGGCCGGAGTCATCTCGTCGCTGCGCGGATTCTTGTCCTGGTCGTACTTGTAGAGCATCTGGTACGCCGGGTTCTGCCGGATCAGGTCCGCCTGGAACGGCGTCACCAGGTAGAGCTGCTCCTTGCCGACCACGTAGTGGCGGTCCCGGTAGTGCACCAGCCGGCCGACCCGGCGGTCGGCCTGGTTGCTCAGCTCCACCTTGGAGTTGGCGCCCTGGCTGTCGGCGACCCCTTCGACCTGCGGAAAGGTGACCGGGGTGGCGGTCACCAGGGTCTCCAGCCACTCCCGCTTGACCCGCTGCGCCACCGCGTTCGGCCCGAACACCGCGGTGATCAGCGCCTTCCGCTCCTTGTCGTCCGACTGCGGGGAGCCGATCAGGTGCTTGCGGCCCTGCGCGTCGACCAGGTACACCGCCGCACCCGCGGCAGCCGGCTGACCCGGCGCCGGCGCGGCCGAGACCTGCTGCTCGTCGGCCTGCTGCACCAGCAGCAGCTGGTCCGGTCCGAGCATCCGGTCCTTGGCCGCCAGCGCCGTCGCGTCCGCGCCGGCCGCCACGAACACCGCCTGGTTGACGGTCTCCTGCTTGTCGTCCGAGCCCGGGCGGTCGCACACCGCCCACTTCATCGGCTTGCTGGCGTTGTCCGTGGTCGGCAACTTGTCCGGCGCGTACGGGATGCCGATCGTCGGCCCGTGGTTGGGGTACCGGTCGAGCACCCCGTCGTCCACCACCACGACCTTGGCGCCCGCGGGCAGCACCAGCCGCGCCGAGGACATGTTGAGCACCTGGTGCAGCCGCTTGGTCTTCTTGTCCTGGTCGAGGAGCACCACGTACCGGGTGGTGGACTGCTTGCCCTGGATGATGTTCTTGCCGTCGTCCCACTTCACCGGCGCGCTCGGCTTGAAGACCCCCAGGATCCCGAACCCGGCCACGAACACCGCCCCGGCCAGCACACTCGGCAGCACCGCCTTCACCGGACGCGGCGCGTCCTCGTCGCTGCCGCCGCCGGCGGGCAGCAGGAAGGCGCCCACCGTGCGCTTGCGGGCGAAGGTGTACGCGTTGAGCTCGTCCCGGCGCGATGCCATACCTCGTCGTCCCCCTTGTCAGACGTTGTCGGGCGTTGTCAGACCGACCGGCCCCGTGGTCACCCGCCGGGCACGAACCGGCGCGAACCCTCTACGATGCGGCAGCAGACGGTGAGTACGGTACGGGTACGGTCCGCGACACAGCCAGCCGGGCCGCGACAACGGATCAGAGAGGGCCACCGGGGGATGCCAAGCCAGACCGCTCCAGGACGTCGCCGCAGTGCGGGCGGCGGGAGGTCGCGCCGGGCCGGCCGGGCGCAGCACAGCGCACCGGCGGCCGAGACGGGAACGGGGACCGGGACCGCCCGACCGCAGCCGACCGGAGGCGGGGGCGGCGGCGCCGTCCAGGTCCGGATCAACCCCCGACCGGGCCTGCTCGGTGGGCGGTTGAAGCTCCAGCAGCTCGTTCTGGTCGAGGTCGCCGTGGCCCTGGTCGCGGTCGGCTGGACGATCAGCCGCCCGGTCGCGGCCGGCTTCGGCGCGATCGCGCTGGTGCTGCTCGTACTCGCGCTCGTCCCGGTGCGCGGCCGCACCGTCCCGGAACTGCTGCGGGTCCGCGCCGCCCTCAAGTCCCGCCGCAAGCAGGCCAGGACGCTGCTGCCGCCGGCCGGCACCGACCCGGCGCTGGCGCCGGCGCTGGAGCTCGAACCGGGGCTGCGCACCTGCACCCACGCCACCGAGGCCGAGTTCGGCGGCCGACCCGTCCGCCGGGAGACCGGCATGGTCGGCGACGGCACCTTCCTCAGCTCGGTGCTGCTCGTCCAGGCCAAGGACCAGCCGCTGCGGCCGGTGCGCACCGCACTGCCGCTGCCGCTGGACGTGATCTGCTCGGCGCTCACGGTGGACGACATCACCCTGGAGTCGGTGCAGCTGGTCCAGCACACCCAGCCCGCCCCGGCCCCGCACCTGCCCGAGCAGTCGCTGGCCGCCCGCGCCTACCGCGAACTGCCGGACGGCACCTCCACCCCCGGGCTGCGGCTGACCTGGATCGCGCTCAAGCTCGACCCGGAGCGCGCGGCGACCGCCGTCCGGGCCCGCGGTGGCGGCGAGGAAGGCGCCCGCAAGGCGCTGCAGCGGGTCACCGACCAGCTGGCCGGCCGGCTCAACAGCGCCGGCTTCAACGCCACCGTGCTGGACGAGCGCGAGCTGATCGCCGCACTGGCCATCTCCACCTGCGCCAACCCGATCGCGGTGGCGGGCCGTCAGGGCACCGGCAGCGGCGGCGGCACCACCCGCCGCACCCAGGAGGGCAACCGGTTCTGGCGGATCGACGACCGCTGGCACACCACCTACTGGATCTCCCGCTGGCCGCAGCTGAGCCGCCCCGGCGGCACCCCCGGCCGGATCGCCGCACCGGACCTGGTCAACCTGATCACCGGCTCCCCCGCCCTCGCCAGCACCTTCAGCCTGACCGCCGGACACGGCACCGGCGGCTCGGTGACGGTCAGCGGACACCTGCGGGTGACCGGCCGCAACGAGAGCGAGGTCGGCCAGATCGGCCGCCAGGTGGAGACCCGGGCCCAGAGCACCGGGCTCGGCCTGGTCCGGCTCGACCTGGAGCAGGCCCCCGGCATGCTCGCCACCCTGCCGCTCGGAGGGGCCTCCTGATGGCGTACCAGACCTACCCCACCGCCGGCCCCCAGCCCGGCGCCGAACAGCGCCGGGTCCGGCCGCGGATCCTGCCCGGCTTCGGGCTGCGCGGCCCGCGCCGGGAGAAGCACGTGCTGGAGCCGGCCGACCTCGCGTCGCTGGCCTTCCCGGTCGGCGACGACGGCGTGGTCATCGGCGTCGACCCGCAGGGACTGCCCGCGGTGCTCGGCCTGTTCCGCCCGACCTCGTACGACCTGGTGCTGGTCGGCGGCATGTGGACGGCGCAGATCATCGCGTTGCGGGCGGCCGCGATCGGCGCCCGGGTCGCGGTGGAGACCGCCCGTGGACAGCTGTGGGGCCCGATGGCCCAGGCGGCAGGCGGCGGCCAGCCGTGCGTGACGGTCCACCAGGTCGGCCGGCTCGGCCCGCAGGGCGCCTCGGTGGCCTCGCCGGTGCTGGTGGTGCGCGACCTCGGCGCCCGCCCGCCGCGCAGCCGGCTCTCCGCCGCCCCCTGGCAGACCACCCTGACACTGCTGCCCTACCTGGGGCCGAACGCCTCCCGGGTGCTGAACGCCGCCGACCTGGTCGGCGTGCAGCGGATCTCCCCGCAGGAGGCGGAACTGACCGGCCGGGTCCTGTCGCTGCCGCCGGAGGACGTCGCCGCCCTGCCCAGCCTCGGCGACGACCTGACCCTGTGGGCGACCAGGATGCGCCGTCAGTACGTACGGGCCGTGGCCGGACAGGCCGAACAGCAGGTGCTCGGCGGGCCGCGCCGGATGGACTGAGCGCAGGCTCGCCGCACCGGGCGGACCGACGGGGAAGCGAAGCCGCCTTCAACGGGGGTTGCCGTACGGCCTAGTCTTTGATGCGGCAACGGCACCGCTGAACAAGCGGCGGCGAACACGAGGGAGCCAGAGTGAGCAGCGATCGGGACGGCGTCTACGTCGGCGACAACGCGGCGGAGGACGACGACGACTGGTCGGACGCGCCTGACTACACTCCCCCGTCCTGGTACGTGACCGAGCCGGCGGCGGCTGCGAACGCACCGGCTCCGGGAGCGCCCGGAAGTCCGGGCGCTCCGACCGCTCCGACCGCTCCGGCTTCGGCTGCTCCGACCGCTCCGGCCGCGACCGCGGCACCCGGCACCGCGGCACCCGCCGCCGCTCCGGCGCAGGCTCCGCAGGCCCACGCCCCGCAGCCCGCTCCGGCGCAGCAGGCCCAGGCCCCGGTGCCCGGCCAGGCCGCGGCCCCGGCGGCCGAGGCCGAGCCGGCCGCCGTCCCGGCTCCGGCCGCCTCGACGGCGCCCGCTCCCGCGCCCGTGGCGCCCGTCCCGCCGGTGCAGGCCGGGGCGCAGCACGTCCCGTTCCCGGCGCCCTCCCCGGCTCCGCCGGTCGCCGAGCAGCCGCAGCCACAGCCACAGCCCGGCGCCCCGGCGTGGCCGGTACCGGAGGCCGGGGCGCAGCAGCCCGTCCCGCAGCCCTACCCGGCGCCGGGGCCCGCCGCGCCCGCGCCTCCCGGCCAGCCCGGCCAGCCCGGTCAGCCCGGTCAGCCGCAGAACTTCGCGCAGCCGCCGGTCCAGCAGGCCCCGCCGCAGCTCCCCCAGGACCCGCAGGGCCCGCCGGCGGCCTGGGACCCGCAGGCCGCGTGGGCGGCCCAGCAGGCCCAGCAGGCCCAGCAGGCACCGCAGGCCCAGCAGGCCCAGCAGGCGCCGCACGCGCAGCAGGCCTCCGTCCCGCAGCAGCCCGGTCCGGCGCCACAGCCCGGCCCGGTGGACCCGCGCCAGGGCGGCTGGCCGCAGCCTGCCGCGTACCAGCAGCCGGCCCAGCCGCAGCCCGGTCCGCAGGGCCAGCCCCTGCCCGGACCGCCCCTGCCCGGCCAGCCGCAGCCGGGGCAGCCCGGACAGCCGTGGCAGCAGCAGCCGCAGGCCCCGCAGCCCAGCGCCTTCCAGCAGGCCGCCGCCCCGCAGCAGACCGCGCACGGCGCGCCGCTCGGCTACACCGCCGCCGTCGAGCTGTCCTCGGACCGCCTGCTGCGCAGCCAGCCCAAGCAGCAGCGCCAGCAGCCCCGCTTCCAGTTCGGCGGCAAGGCCGCGGCGGCCGAGAAGGCCCGCAAGCTGGAGATCATCCGCACCCCGGTGCTGAGCTGCTACCGGATCGCCGTGATCAGCCTCAAGGGCGGCGTCGGCAAGACCACGACCACCACCGCGCTCGGCGCGACCCTGGCCAGCGAGCGCCAGGACAAGGTGATCGCGATCGACGCCAACCCGGACGCCGGCACCCTGGGCCGCCGGGTCAAGCGCCAGACCGGCGCGACCATCCGCGACCTGGTGACGGCCATCCCGCACCTGCGCAGCTACATGGACATCCGTCAGTTCACCTCGCAGGACCTGAACTCGGGCCTGGAGATCCTGGCGAACGACGTCGACCCGGCGGTCTCGACCACCTTCAACGACTCGGACTACCGCCAGGTGATCGACGTGCTGGGCCGCCAGTACCCGATCATCCTGACCGACTCCGGCACCGGCCTGCTGTACAGCGCGATGCGCGGGGTGCTGGACCTGGCCGACCAGCTGATCATCGTCTCCACGCCCAGCGTGGACGGCGCCTCCAGCGCCTCGACCACCCTGGACTGGCTCTCCGCACACGGATACGCGGACCTGGTGCAGCGCAGCATCACGGTGGTCTCCGGGGTGCGCGAGACCAGCAAGATGATCAAGGTCGAGGACATCGTGGCGCACTTCCAGACCCGCTGCCGCGGGGTGGTCGTGGTGCCGTTCGACGAGAGCCTGGCCGCCGGCGCCGAGGTCAACCTCGACATGATGCGGCCCAAGGTCCGCGACGCCTACTTCGATCTGGCCACCCTGGTCGGCGAGGACATCGTCCGGGCCCAGCAGGCCGCCGCCCAGCAGGCCGGCTGGCAGCAGCAGGCCCAGGCCCAGGCCCAGGCCCAGGCCCAGCCCGGCTACCCGCAGCCGTACACCGACCCGCAGCAGCCCCAGCCGTACCCGCAGCAGGCCGGCCAGCCCGCCCCCGGGGCGCCGTGGGCCCCGCAGCCCGGCCAGGTCCCGCCGCCCCCGCCCGGGTACGGCTACCCGCAGCAGCCCGCTCCCGGAGCGCCCTGGGGGCAGCAGCCGGGGCCGGGATACGGCTACCCGCCGCAGGCGCCGCCCCAGCAGTGAGACGGCGGAAGGGGCCCACCGACCTGGTGTCGGTGGGCCCCTTCCGCCGTTGCGGCGCTCGGACCGCGTCGGTCAGACGCCGTCGATCAGACGCCGTCGGTCAGCTCACGGGCCCGCTTGACGTCGTCGGCCATCCGGTCCAGCAGCGCGTCGATGGAGTCGAACTTCTCCATCCCCCGCAGGTAGGCCAGGAAGTCCACGGCCACGTGCAGCCCGTACAGGTCCAGCCCGACCCGGTCGATGGCGTAGGCCTCCACCGTGCGGGCGGTGCCGTCGAAGGTCGGGTTGGTGCCGACCGAGATCGCCGCCGGCATCCGCTCGCCCTCCGCGGTCAGCCAGCCCGCGTACACGCCGTCGGCCGGGATCGCGCTGTGCGGCACGGTCTCGACGTTGGCCGTCGGGTAGCCCAGCTCGCGGCCGCGCTGCGCGCCGCGCACCACCAGGCCCTCGACCCGGTGCGGGCGGCCCAGCACCTCGCCCGCACCGGCCATGTCCCCGGACTCGACCAGTCGGCGGGTCAGGCTGGAGGAGAACGGCTCGCCGTCCCCGGCCGTACCGCACACCTGGAGGTCGACCACCTCGACGTCGAAGTCGTCCGCCCGGCCCAGCTCGGCGAGCAGCGCGACGTCCCCCGCGGCCCGGTGGCCGAAGCGGAAGTTGGGGCCCTCGATGACGACCCGCGCGTGCAGCGCGTCCACCAGCACCTGGCGGACGAAGGTCTCCGGGGACTCCTGGGAGAACTCGGTGGTGAACGGCAGCACCAGCACCGCGTCCACGCCCAGCTCCGCGATCAGCTCGGCGCGGCGCGGGTGCGGCGCCAGCAGCGGCGGGTGGCTGCCCGGACGGATGACCTCGCGCGGGTGCGGGTCGAAGGTCACCACGACCGCCGGGATTCCGATTTCGCGGGCCCGCTCGACCGCCCGCCCGATGATCAGCTGATGTCCGCGGTGCACCCCGTCGAACGAGCCGATGGTGACGACGCTGCGTCCCCAGTCACCGGGGATCTCCTCCAGGCCACGCCAGCGCTGCACCTGACCGCTCCTTGTTCCGTACGGCGCGTACCCTCTGTACGCTCAAACGCTCAAAACCCGAACCCCTATAGCGTGCCATGCGCCTGCCCCGGCTCAGGCACCGGAATACGGGTTGAGCCCACCGAGGGCCCCGCCGCCCGCCCGGACACGGCCCGCTCGGCCTCGGCGGCGGCGTACTGAGGGTCCCGTCCGGCCGCCACCAGGGCCCGCATCCGGGCCAGCCGGGGGCCGTCCGGGACGGCCGGAGCGGCACCGGACGGCCAGCGGGCGAGCAGCCGGGCGAAGGCCGCCGACCGCCCGGCGCAGCGCACCAGCAGCTCGTCCGCACCCGGCAGCCCGGGGGTGGCCCGGGCCAGCACCGCCCTGGCCCGGGCGGGGTTCTCGGCCGCGCAGTGCTCGGCGAGCCGCTCCACGGCCGCGGTCAGCACCGCCGGGTCGGCCTCGGTGGCGAGCAGGGTGTCCAGCAGCTCGCAGCGCAGCGCGTCCGCCGCCGGGTCGGCCACCGGGACGGACAGCACCTCGGCGAACGGCCGGCGGACCGCCGCGCTGCGGTCGGCCAGCGCGACGCCGAGCAGCACCCGCAGCTCCAGGCGGTCGGCCGGGCCGATCCCGGCGGCGCGCACCAACCGGCGGCCGAGGTAGTCGACGGCGACCGGACCGGCCGGCGCCCGGTCCGCCCGCAGTAGCCCGGCAGCCAGCTCGGCGCCCCGTCGCACGGCCTCCGGGGCGGTGGCGTCGGCCAGCACCCGCAGCGTCTCGGCGAGGGCGGCGCCGGGGGCGGCCCACCGGTCGGCGAGCGCGGCCAGGACGGGCTCCGGGTCGCTCTCCAGGGCCGGGGCGAGCGCCCTGGGGGTGAGGAAGGCGTCACCGCCGGCCCGGAACCGGGCGAGGGCGGCCGGCAGGTACTCGGCCCTGGTCGCCGGATCGCCGGCCAGCAGCGCCAGCGCGGCCCCGTGCAGACCGGGCTCGTCCTCCCGGGCCAGCAGGGTCAGCGCGGTGTACCGCAGCAGCTCGGCTCCGGCACCGGAGGCGTACGGGGCGGTCCTCAGCGCGTGCACGGCGGCCGCCACGTGCCGCTCGGCCCGCCGGTCGTGGCTCCAGCGGTCCACCGCGCGGCAGAGCGCGGACGGCTCCTCGGCGGCGAGCACGGTGAGCAGCGCGTCCGCCCTCGGGTGCGCGGCGGCGGCCAGCGCGTCGGCCAACTCGTCCAGGGCGAGCCGGCGGTGGGAGCGCAGCAGGTCGTGGGCGACGTCGGCGACGGTGCGGCCGGGCCGGCCCGGCAGACCGCGCTCGTCCTCGAACCAGGCGCAGAGCAGCGGGAACACCGCGACCGGGTCGGCGCGCAACCGCCCGGCCACCACGGCGAGGTGGCGCTGCCCGGGGCCGTCTGCGGGCAGCAGGCGGCGCAGCAGGGCGAGTTCGGCCTCGACGGGCAGGCCGAGACCGGTCCAGAAGGCCGGCCCGAAGCGGCCGAGACCGGCCGCCGGGAGCGCCGCCGCGCCCGCCGGGCCGGCCCGTTCGGCGATCCGGGACGCCAACTGCTCGAGCAGTGCCAGGTGTTCGGCCGGGTCCGGGCCGGCGGCCAGGCCGGCGGCGAGCAGCCTGGCCGCCCACCAGGCGGGTTCACTGCCCGGCGGGCGAAGGTCCAGGGCGCGCCAGATCCGGTGCAGCCACGGGTCGAGGGCGCCCGCGCCCCAGGTCTCGGCCACCCGGCGCAGCGCGGCGACGACCGGGCCGATCCGGTGCCGGGGAACGGCGTTCACCCCGGCGGCCGACTCCCCCGCACGGTGGCCGCCGGGCTCCTCCGGCTCCTCGGCGGGCCCTGGCGGGGTGTCCTCGGCCTCGCCGAGCAGCAGCCGCAGCGCCGCGTCCAGATCCAGGTGCCGGCCCTGCAGCCACTCCGCGAACTCCCCGTGCGCGAAGCGGAACCCGGGCCCTGCCGGGACGAACAGGCCCTCGGCGAGCACCGCCGTGGCCCAGCCGCCCTCGACCGGGAACAGCTCCTCGAAGACGGCCTGGTCCAGCCCGCCGCCCGACCGGCCGGCGAGCATCCGCCGGGCCGCCTCGTGCACCCGCCCGGCCACCGCCGCCGCGAGCCGGCGCTCCCGCCGGTGCCGCGGCCCGCCCGCCCGCACCGCGCCCCGGCGGTGGGCGCCCGGGCGGCGCGGCCGGCCATCCTCGGCCAGCCGCTGGGCCACCCGCAGGCAGCGCAGGTCCAGGAAGGCGCCGAACAACTCGCCCCGGCGCACCGGCCCGTCGTACAGCCCCTGGGCCCACAGCTCCCCGGCCAGCCGGACGGCCAGCGGGTGCCGGGCGTCCTCGGCGGCGGCCGGGCGGCCCGGGGGCAGCCCGTACCGGCGGCGCACCCGCTCGGCCGCCTCGGGCGGCAGCGGGCCGAGCCGCTGTGCGGACAGGCTCGGCCCGCCCGGGCCGCGGCCGTCCATCCGCACGGTGGGGGCGCTGCCCAGGTCGCCGTGCGGGTGCGGCTCCGCCGTCCGGCGGGGGCCGGGGGTGCCGCTGCCCCAGGTCTCGGCCGCGAGCAGCTCCCACAGCTCCTCCCCGCAGGCGGTCAGCAGCCGGGCCCCGCAGCCGGTCAGCCATTGGCCGGCGCCGCGCAGCCAGCGCGCGTCCACCGGTAGTGGGGCCTCCTCGGGGCCGTCCAGGACCACCAGCAGCGGCCGGCCGGCCGCCGCGCAGAGCGCCGCCACCGGCTCGGGCGCGGGCGCCGGGGTGCCGAGTTCGGCCGCCGCGGCGGCCAGCGCCCGCTCCACCGGCTCGGCGAGCGAGCGGTCCCCGGCGTGTAGGTCGGCTCCGCGCAGCCAGAGGGTGGGCAGCGGGTGGGCGTCGCCGTGGCGGCGGGCGGCCAGCGCGGCCAGTTCGGTGGTCCGTCCGCTGCCGGGGGCGCCGACCAGCACGGTGACGGTCGCGGCCGGCTCGTCCCCGGCCAGGCCGTCCGGCCGGTCCACCCGGTCCGCGGCCAGGTGGGCCACCCGGCTCGGTCCGGCCCCGGCGGCCGTCACCTGGGCGGCGGTCAGGCGCAGCACCCCGGCCAGGTTGAGCGCCGGGCCGTAGCCGGGCACCGCGGCCGCGTTGGCCGCCAGCAGCCCGGCCAGCGCCTCGGCGGCCTCCGTCCCGCCCGCCCGGCCCGCCCCGGCCGACGGGTCGGCCCCGACCGCCACGGCGGGCAGCGCCCCGCCGTGCCGGGGCCCGCCCACGGCGGGCGCGGCCAGGGCGACCACCGCCCCGCTGCGGGCGTCCAGCACCGGCGAGCCGGCCGGTACCGCGACCCCGCCGACCACCGGCACGTCCAGCAGCAGCACCCCGCCCAGCCGGTGCCCGCCGTACGCCGCGCCGGTGACCCCGAGCAGCCCGCAGCGCAGCGCGACCACCCGGTCCTCCTCCCCCGTCAGCGCGGGCAGCAGCACCTCCCGCGCGGCCGTGACGGCGGCCAGCGGCAGCGGCGGCACCGGCAGCCCGCCGACCGCCTCGGTGCGCAGCAGGGCGAGCCCGTGCTCGGGCAGCGCCATCACGGCGTCCGGACCGAGCACCCTGGTCTGCCCGCCGGGGGTGTGCAGGACGATCCGGTCCAGGCCGGCCACGCTCTCGTGCGCCGTCAGCACGCCCCCCGGCGGGTCGGCGACGAACCCCAAGCCGTGCAGCCGCCCGTCGAGGTCGCGGATCCGCAGCAGGTACCGCCCCGGATCACCCTCCGGAAACCCCGGCATCTCGTGCCCCCTCGGCCGTCGCTCGCTCGCCGTCCGGAGCCTGCCCGCCGGTGCGGCGGCACGACCGCGCCCGCGCCGCTCACCACGGGCGTTCGCTCCGCGCGCTCCCTCGTGCGGGTGAAGCGGCTCCGGAAACGGCGGAGCCCCCGTCGGGATGGGCGGTTTCTAGGGGTCGTTGCAACACGTGGTCGGTTGATCAGGCCGCGATGAGTTTATGCAGGCGCTCGGCTGGGGTTTCCCAGCCGAGCGTTT
>NZ_JBEXWT010000099.1:0-32838 GCF_040629945.1 Kitasatospora sp. NPDC005856
TGTACGACTCCATCACCGAGGACATGGCGACCGGCCTGGAGTTCCATCGCAGCCGCCCCCGCCGCACGACCGCCCTGCCCCACCGGACAGAGCGGCCCCACCAGCCACAACAGCCGTACGTCGCCAGTCGGAGGCAGACCTTGATCCCGTTGTCGTTCGCCCAGCAGCGGCTCTGGTTCATCGAACAGTTCGAGGGACCGAGCGCCCTCTACAACACTCCGTTCGCCCTCCGGCTGACCGGCGAGCTCGACGCCGCCGCCCTCGAAGGGGCGCTCGGCGACGTGGTGGACCGCCACGAGGTGCTGCGCACCGTCTTCCCCACCACCGACGGCCAGCCCCACCAGCACATCCTCGCCGAGGGACGCCCGCCGCTGCACCTGGTCACGGTGGCCGACGAGGCCGAGCTGCACCCGCTGATGCACGAGGCCGCCGGGCAGGTCTTCGACCTCGCGGCCGACCTGCCCGTCCGGGCCTGGCTGTACGCCCTGCCGACGCCGGACGAGCACGTCCTGCTGCTGCTGACGCACCACATCGCCAGCGACGGCTGGTCCCTCGCCCCGCTCTTCCGCGACCTCGCCGAGGCGTACCGGGCCCGGCTGGCCGGCACCGAGCCGCAGTGGGAGCCGCTGCCGGTGCAGTACGCCGACTACACCCTCTGGCAGCGTGAGCTGCTCGGCGAGGAGGACGACCCGGAGAGCGTCGTCTCCCTGCAACTCGACCACTGGCGGCAGGAGTTGTCCGGCCTGCCGGAGGAGCTGGCGCTCCCCTACGACCGTCCGCGCCCGGCCGTGCCGAGCCGCCGCGGCGGCGCCGCCGACTTCGAGCTGGACGCCGAACTGCACGCCGCGCTCACCGAGTTGGCCTCCTCCCGGCACGCCAGCCTGTTCATGGCGCTGCAGGCCGCGGTCGCCGCCCTCTACACCCGCCTCGGCGCCGGCACCGACCTGCCGCTGGGCACCCCCGTCGCCGGCCGCACCGACGAGGCCCTCGACGACCTGGTCGGCTTCTTCGTCAACACCCTGCTGCTGCGCACCGACACCAGCGGCGACCCGACCTTCCAGGAGCTGCTCGACCGGGTCCGGCGCACCGACCTGGACGCCTACGACCACCAGGACATCCCCTTCGAGCGCCTGGTCGAACACCTCAACCCCACCCGCACCCCCGCCCGCCACCCGCTCTTCCAGACCGTCGTCACCCTGAACGCGGAGCGGGCCGGCGACCTCGCCTTCGGCGCCGCGGTGGGCACCCCGGTCGAGGTCGGCGAGGCACAGGCCCAGTTCGACCTCAACTTCAACTTCGTCGAGCGGCTCGCGCCCGACGGCGCCTGCCTGGGCGTGCGCGCCGCCGTCGACTACGCGGCCGACCTCTTCGACCACGCCACCGCCGTCTCCCTCGCCGAGCGGCTGGTGCGCGTGCTGCGCGCCGCCGTGGCCGCCCCGGACGCGCCGATCGGGGGCATCGAGATCCTCGCCCCGGCCGAGCGCGAGCAGCTGCTCACCGGCTGGAACGGGCCGGCCGTACCGGTCGCCGAGCAGAGCCTGCCCCGGCTGTTCGAGGCCCAGGCCGCCGCCACCCCCGACGCCCTCGCCCTGGTCTCCGACACCGAGCGGCTCGACTACGCCGAACTGAACGACCGCGCCAACCGGCTCGCCGCCCTGCTGCTGGAGCGCGGCCTGACCACCGAACAGCCGGTCGCGGTCCTGATGGAGCGCTCCGCCGGGCTGCTCACCGCCGTCCTCGCGATCGCCAAGGCGGGCGGCACCTACGTCCCGCTGGACGACCGCTACCCGCTGGACCGCCTCCAGCACATCCTGGCCGACACCCGCACCGGCCTGCTGCTCGTCGACCCGGCCCACCGGGGCCACCCGGTGCTCGCCACCGAGGACTTCGCCACCGTCGAGGTCACCGGGGCGCTGCTCGACCGGGCCCCGGCGGCGGGCAACCCGGCCGTGCCGGTCCTGCCCGGCCAGCTGGTCTACGTGATGTACACCTCGGGCTCGACCGGGGTGCCCAAGGGCGTCGCCGTCACCCACCGCAACGTGGTGGACCTGCTGGGCAACCCGCACTTCCGGGCCGGCCACCACGAGCGCGTGCTGCTGCACTCGCCCACCGCCTTCGACGCCTCCACCACCGAGATCTGGGCGCCGCTGGTCACCGGCGGGGCGATCGTGCTCGCCGAGCCCGGCGAGCTGGACATCCGCCGCCTCGCCGAGACCGTCACCACCCACCGGGTGACCCTGGTCCAGGCCCCGTCCGGCCTGCTGCGGCTGATGGCCGACGAGGACCCGGCCGCCTTCCGGAACGTCCGGCAGGTGTGGACCGGCGGCGACGTCGTCCCGCCGGAGTCCGTCCGCCGGATCCACCGGGCCTGCCCGGACACCGACGTGGTCGCGGTGTACGCCCCCACCGAGACCACCGCCATCAAGACCACCTTCACCATGGGCCCGGGCGAGCCCGTCCCCGCCGTGGTCCCGATCGGGCGAGCGCTGAACAACACCCGGCCGTACGTGCTGGACACCGCGCTGCGGCCGGTGCCGGTCGGCGTGGCCGGCGAGCTGTACATCGCCGGCGCCGGTCTGGCCCGCGGCTACGTCGGGCGCCCCGGCCTGACCTCCGAGCGCTTCGTCGCCTGCCCGTTCGGCGAGCCCGGCAGCCGGATGTACCGCACCGGCGACCTCGTCCGCTGGACCGCCGACGGCGTCCTGGAGTTCCTCGGCCGGGCCGACGACCAGGTCAAGATCCGCGGCTTCCGGATCGAACTCGGCGAGGTGGAGGGCGCGTTCACCGCCCTTCCGGCCGTCGGCCAGGCCTTCGCCGTGGTCCGCGAGGACCAGCCCGGCGACAAGCGCCTGGTGGTCTACGCCACCGGCGAGGGCGATCCCGCCGAACTGCGCGCCGCCGTCGCCGACAGCCTGCCCAGCTACATGCTCCCGGCCGCCGTGGTCGTGCTCGACGCCCTCCCGGTGACCGCCAACGGCAAGGTCGACCGCCGCGCCCTGCCCGCCCCCGACTGGGCCGGAGCCGCCGAGGGCCGCGCCCCGCGCACCGACACCGAGCGGGCGCTGTGCGAACTCTTCACCGACGTCCTCGGGTTGGACCGGATCGGGATCGACGACAGCTTCTTCGACCTGGGCGGCCACTCGCTGCTCGCCACCAAGCTGGTCAGCCGCGTCCGCACCGCGCTCGGCGCCGAACTGCCCGTCCGGGCGCTGTTCGACGCCCCCAGCGTGGCCGCGCTGGCCGCCGTCCTGCCCGCCCCGGGCGCCGCCCGGCCGGCCCTGCGGCCGGTCGAGCGGCCCGAGCGCGTGCCGCTCTCCCCCGCTCAGCAACGCCTCTGGTTCATCGACCAGTTCGAGGGCCCGAGCGCGCTCTACAACACCCCGTGCGCGATCCGGCTGACCGGCCCGGTCGACGCCACCGCCCTCCGTTCGGCGCTGGCGGACGTGCTCGACCGCCACGAGGTGCTGCGCACCGTCTACCCGACCACCGACGGACAGCCGCACCAGCTGCTCCTGGACCACCCCGAACTCCCGCTGCACACCACGCCGGTGGCCACCGAGGAGGAGCTCGCCACGGCGCTGGCCGAGGCCGGGGCGCACGTCTTCGACCTCGCCCGCGAGCTGCCGGTGCGCGCCACCCTGCTCTCGCTGCCCGGCGAGGAGCACGTCCTGCTGGTGCTCATGCACCACATCGCCACCGACGGCTGGTCCGTCGTCCCGCTGCTGCGCGACCTCGCCGAGGCGTACCGGGCCCGCCGCACCGGCGACGCCCCCGAGTGGCGGCCGCTTCCGGTCCAGTACGCCGACTACACCCTCTGGCAGCACGAACTGCTCGGCACCGACGAGCGGCCCAGCGCCCTGCTGACCGACCAACTCGCCTACTGGCAGCGCACCCTGGCCGACCTCCCGGAGGAGCTGACGCTCCCCTTCGACCGCCACCGCACCGCCGCCCCGAGCCGCCGGGGCGCCGCGGTGGAGCTCCGGATGGACGCCGGACTCCACGCCTCCCTCGTCGAGCTGGCGCAGCGCAGCCGGGCCAGCGTGTTCATGGTGATGCAGGCCGCGCTGGCCACCACGCTGAGCCGGATCGGCGCCGGCACCGACCTGCCGATCGGCACGGTGGTGGCCGGCCGCACCGACGAGGCGCTGGAGGACTTGGTCGGCTTCTTCGTCAACACCCTGGTGCTGCGCACCGACACCTCCGGCGACCCGAGCTTCCGGGAGCTGGTGGAGCGCGTCCGGGTCGCCACCCTGGACGCCTTCGAGAACCAGGACGTGCCCTTCGAGCGGCTGGTCGAACTGCTCAACCCGGTGCGCTCCACCGCCCGCCACCCGCTGTGCCAGGTGATGCTGACCTCCGGCGGCGACGCCGCGGAGATCAGCCTCGGCGGCCTGCCCGGCCGGGTCGAGCAACTCGACTCGGACCTCGCCAAGTTCGACCTGACCTTCGCCTTCAGCGAGAGCTTCGACGCGGCCGGCGCGCCCGCCGGGCTCGGCCTGACGGTGGAGTACGCCGTCGACCTGTTCGACCGGTCCACCGCCGAGGCGACGGCCGCCCGCCTCGAGCGCGCCCTGCGCGCGGTGCTGGCCGACCCGGACCAGTGCGTGAGCCGGGTCGAGGTGCTGGCGCCCGAGGAGCGCGAGCAGCTGCTCTCCGGCTGGAACGACACCCGGGAGGACCTCCCGCTCGCCACCTTCCCGGCGCTCTTCGAGGCGCGGGCCGCCGCCCGCCCGGACGCCGTCGCGCTCTCCTTCGGCTCCGAGCAGGTCACGTACGGCGAGCTGAACGAGCGCGCCAACCGCTTCGCCCGGCTGCTGATCGAGCACGGCGCGGGCCCCGAGCGGTTCGTCGCGATCGCCCTGGAGCGCTCGATCGAGCTGATCGTCGCCCAGCTCGCCGTGCTCAAGGCCGGCGCGGTCTTCCAGCCGCTGGACCCGCGCTACCCGGCCGACCGGATCGCCTACATGCTGGACGATGCCGCGCCCGCGCTGGTCCTCACCAGCAAGGCGCTGGCCGACGGCCTGCTCGCCGACAGCACCGTCCCACGACTGCTGATCGAGGACCTGGACGCCTCCGGCCACCCGGCGCACGACCTCACCGGCACCGCGACCACCCCGCACTCGGCCGCGTACGTCATCTACACCTCCGGCTCCACCGGCCGCCCCAAGGGCGTGGTGGTCACCCACACCGGCCTGGCCGCCATGGTGGAGAGCCAGCGCCGGGGCCTGGCCGTCACCCCCGACAGCCGGGTGCTGCTGTTCGCCTCGCCGTCCTTCGACGCGGCCGTCTGGGAGCTGGGCATGGCGCTGCTCACCGGCGCCCGGGCCGTCCTCGGCGACGCCGACCAGCTGCTGCCCGGCCCCTCGCTGACCGCCCTGATCGCCGAACAGGGCGTCACCCACCTGACGCTGCCGCCGACCGCGCTCGCCGTGCTGGCCCCGGACGCGCTGCCGCGGGGCGGCACCCTGGTGGTCGCCGGCGAGGCGTGCCCGCCGGACCTGGTCGAGCACTGGTCGGCCCGGATGCGGATGGTCAACGCCTACGGCCCGACCGAGTCGACCGTCTGCGCCAGCATGAGCGGCCCGCTCGACGGCCGGATCGCCCCGCCGATGGGACGGCCCGTGCTGGACACCCGGCTCTACGTCCTGGACGCGGCGCTCCAGCCCGTCCCGGCCGGGGTCGAGGGCGAGCTGTACATCGCGGGCGCCGGCCTGGCCCGCGGCTACCTCAACCGGCCGGGCCAGAGCGCCGAGCGCTTCGTCGCCGACCCGTACGGCGTCCCCGGCAGCCGGATGTACCGCTCGGGCGACCTGGTCCGCCGCCAGGCCGACGGCACGCTGGAGTACCTGGGCCGCACCGACCACCAGGTCAAGATCCGCGGCTTCCGGATCGAGCCCGGCGAGATCGAGGCCGTGCTCGCCCGGCACCCCTCCCTGGCCCAGGCGTTCGTGCTGGTCCGGGAGGACCGCCCGGGCGACCGCCGGCTGGTCGGCTACGCCGTCGCCCACCCCGGGCAGGCCGTCGACCAGGCCGCGCTGCGGGCCCACGTCGGCGCGTCCCTGCCGGACTACATGGTGCCCTCGGCGATCGTCGCCCTGGACGCCCTGCCGCTGACCGCCAACGGCAAGGTCGACCGCAAGGCCCTGCCGGCCCCCGACACCACCTGGCTCGGCTCCGGGCGGGCGCCCGCGACGCCCCAGGAGGAGCTGCTCTGCGGCCTGTTCGCCGATCTGCTGGGGCTGGAGAAGGTCGGCGTGGACGACAACTTCTTCGAACTGGGCGGGCACTCGCTGCTGGCCAGCCGCCTGGTCGCGGGCCTGCGCGAACTGGTCGGCGAGGACGAGGGGATCGGCGTCCGCACGCTGTTCGAGGCGCCGACCGTCGCCCGGCTGGCCGAGCGGCTCGCCCGGGGCCCGGCCGCCGAGAGCTTCCCCGTCCTGCTGCCGATCCGCACCCGCGGCTCGCGCCCGCCACTGTTCTGCGTCCACCCGGCCGCCGGCATCAGCTGGGTCTACACCGGCCTGCTGCGCCACCTCGACGCCGAGCAGCCGATCTACGGTCTCCAGGCGCCCGGCCTGGCCGACCCGACCGCGCACCCGGCCTCGGTCGAGGAGCTGGCCCGGACCTACCTCGCGCAGATCCGCACCGTCCGGCCCGAGGGTCCGTACGCCCTGCTCGGCTGGTCCTTCGGCGGCGCCGTCGCCCACGCGATCGCCGCGCTGCTGCGCGAACAGGGCGAGGAGGTCCGGCTGCTGGCCCTGCTGGACGCCTACCCGGGCACCGGCGAGCCGGGCCCCGAGCAGTGGCGGGACGACCCGGCGCAGCTCGCGGTGATCCTCGACTCGCTCGGCCACCCGGCCGGGGAGATCACCGCCTGGCCCGCGGACGAGGACGGCTACGCCGCGCTCGTCCGGGGCGAGGAGGGCCCGCTCGCCGGCCTCAGCGGCGCCGGGGTGGCCCGGGTGGTCTCGGTCTTCCAGTCCAACGCCGAGCTGTCCCACGCGCTCCCGCTGCCCGGCTACGACGGCGACGCGGTGTTCTTCACCGCCGCCAAGGACCGGCCGGCCGACGCCCCCGATCCGGAGAGCTGGCGCCCGTACCTGGGCGGACGGCTCGACGTCCACGAGGTGCCGAGCACCCACGGCGCGATGACGAGTTCCGAGGCGCTCGCCGTCATCGGCCCGGTGCTCGCCGCCCACCTGACTCCCTGACCCCTTCCCGACGCACCGACTTCCGACCCCTACCGACCGCAGGCGACCGACCTGCGCACACCACGCGGGCCGCACCCGGCCCGCCCACGGAGAAACGGACACCACCATGACCACTGCGGCCATCCCCGACGCCTGGCGCGGCATCACCCCGTCGCCGATCACCTCGACCGACGCCTACAACGGATTCATCGCCGCCAACGTGATCTTCGCGCTGGACCGGATCGGCCTGCTGGAGCAGATCGGGCGCGGCGAGGCCCTCTCGGCCGCCGAGGCCACCCCCCGGGACGGCGACGCCGCCCGCACCGGGGCCGTGCTGCGCGCCGCCGCCGACTACGGCTACCTCAAGGCCGACGGCGACGCCTTCCTGCCCACCGAGGCGGGCCTGGAGATCGCCGCCGCGCGCGGCTACTTCACCTGGGCCGTCGGCGGCTACCACGACGTGTTCGGCCGTGCCGGCCACCTGAGCGCCGGCACCCACCGCTACAACGAGGACGTCTTCCGCGACGAGGCGATGGTCGCCCTCGGCTCCGCCCAGTGCGACCAGTCGATGTTCGCCGCGCAGCTGACCGACGTGCTGAACGGCATCGACTTCCGCACCATCGCCGACCTGGGCTCCGGCACCTCCGCCCGGGTGCGCCGCGTGGTCTCGCAGCGCGAGGGCACCCGGGGCCTGGGCATCGACATCAGCCGCCCGGCCACCGACATCGCCCGCCGCGACATCGTCGAGGCCGGCATGCAGGACCGGGTCACCGCCGTCCGCGCGGACGTCCTGGGCCTGCTCGGCACCCAGATCGACAACGACGCCGAGGCCGCCGAGGTGGCCGAGGTCGACACCGTGATGAGCTTCTTCCTGCTGCACGACCTGCTGGCCGACCCGACCACCCGCTCCTCGATCTTCACCCGGATGCGGGAGGCCTTCCCGAAGGCCCGCACCTTCGTCCTCGGCGACACCATGCTGCGCGACCCGGGCACCTCCGACGGCGCCCAGCCGGTCTTCTCGGTCGGCTTCGAGCTGGCGCACGCGATGATGGGCGTCCCGCTGCACACCAAGGCCACCTACGAGACCCTCTTCACCGACGCCGGCCTGCGGATCGAGCGCGTCGAGGCGCTGGCCACCCCGCACTCCTGGCTCTACGTCCTCCAGGCCGACTGATGGCCGCCCCGTCGACCGCCAGATACCTGCTGGCACAGAACGAGCACCCGTACCCGCCGCTGCCGTCGGTGCTGGCCGCGCTGGCCGAGGCCAGTGCCGACCTGCACCGCTACCCGGCGTTCCGGCCGGAGCGGATCGCCGGGATCGTCGCCGACTGGCAGGGCGTCCCGGCCGGCCAGGTCGTGGTCGGCCACGGCTCGGCGGGTGTCGCGCTGGACCTCTTCCACTCGGTGGTCGAGCCCGGCGACAACGTGGTGCACTCGGAGCCCTGCTTCGACGCGTACCCGCTGTTCTGCGAGATCGCCCGGGCCGAGGCCCGGCCGGTCCCGCTCGGCCCCGACGCCCGGCACGACCTGGCGGCGATGGCCGAGCGGATGGACGGGCGCACCCGGATCGTCGTGCTGTGCAACCCGCACAACCCGACCGGCACGGTCTACTCCTGGGCCGAGCTGACGGAGTTCTTCCGCCGGGTGCCGTCCACCGCGCTGATCCTGCTCGACGAGGCCTACGTCGACTTCGCCCGGGACTGGCAGGCCCCGGACGTGCCGGCCCGGATCGCCGAGTGGCCCAACCTGGTGGTGCTGCGCACGCTGTCCAAGTCGCACGGCATCGCCGCGCTGCGGATCGGCTACGCGCTGGCGGAGGAGTCCGTGGCCCAGCGGGTGCGGGACCACCAGGTGCCGTACGCGGTGAACCGGCTCCAGGAGGCCGCCCTGGTCGCGGCCGTCGCCGCCGAGGACGAGGTGGCGCAGCGGATCGCCGAGATCGCCGCGGAGCGGGAGCGCACCGAGGCCGAACTGCTGCGGCTCGGCTGGACGGTGGCGCCCAGCGTCACCAACTTCCTGTGGGTCGACGCCCCCGGCGACCAGCTCCCGCTGCGCGCGGAGCTGGAGCGCCTGGGCGTGGCCGTCCGCTACTACCCCGGCCAGGGCATCCGGGTCGCCATCGGCGAGAAGGACGCCAACGACGCGGTGATCGAGGGCTTCGCCGCCGTCGCACCGCTCGCCCCGGCCCACCCCGTCGCGCCCTGACCGCCCGGCACCCTGACCACCCGGCGCCCTGAGCACCCCGCGTGCGTCAGGGCGCACCCCGGGCGGCCCCGCACCTCCGCACGGCCCCGCACCTCCGCACGGCCAGTGCCACCGCACACCCCCGCACACCCCGAAGCGCCGTCGGCGCAGCGAAGGAACCGCCATGCACCCGCTGTTGGCCCGCCCGGAGTTCCGGCGCTACCTCGCCGGGCAGACCCTGTCCGTCCTCGGTGACAGCGCCCTCTCCATCGCCCTCGGCATCTGGGCCAAGGTGCTGACCGGCAGCAACTCGGCCGCCGGTCTGGTGCTGTTCTGCTTCTCCGCGCCGCTGCTGCTGCTGCCGCTCGGCGGCCTGCTCGCCGACCGGGTCCGGCGCAAGCCGCTGCTGGTCGGGGTCAACCTGGCGGTGGCGGTGTCGCTGCTGCCGCTGCTGCTGGTCGACGGCCGGGACACGGTCTGGATCATCTACTGCACCGCCACGGTCTGCGGTCTGGCCGGGGCCGTCCTGGCCCCGGCCCAGAGCGCGCTGCTGCGCAGCATCCTGACGGAACGTCAGGACTTCGGCGCGGCGGCCGGACTGACCCAGAGCGCCCGGGCCGGCACCACGCTGGTGGCGCCGCTGCTCGGCTCCGGGCTCTACGGCTGGTTCGGCGGGCACGTGGTGGCCGTGGCCGACCTCGGCGTGCTGCTGCTGGCGGCGCTGAGCTTCCTCACCCTGCGGGTGCGGGAGGTCAAGCCGGAGCCCTCGGGCCTGCGGTGGCGCACCGAGGTGCTGGCGGGCTTCGTCCACCTGCGCTCCTCGGTCGGGCTGCGGCCGCTGGTGGTGGCCACCGCCGCCGCCGGCTTCGTGCTGAGCCTGCTCCAGCCGGTGCTGTTCGCGCTGACCCAGCACGGGCTGCACCGCTCGCCGCAGTTCCTGGGCGTGCTGGAGACCACCGAGGCGGTCGGCGCGCTGGTCGGCTCGGTGGTCGGCGGCCTGCTGATCGGCCGGCTCGGACCGCGTCGGACGGTCATGGCCGGGTCGGCGGTGTTCGGCCTCGGGACCGTCCTGCTGCTCACCCCGTCGCTGTACGTGGTGTCGGCCGGCCTGGTGATCGCGGGCGCGGGCATCCCGGCCGCCCTGGTCGGGCTCGCCACCGCCGCCCAGGCGTCCACCCCGCCGCAGCTGATGGGGCGCGCGCAGGCGGCCGTCAACCTCTCGCTCACCGCACCGCAGGCGCTGGCCGTCGGCGTCGGCTCCGGCCTGGTGGCCGCCCTGGACTTCCGGGTGGTGCTGGGCGTGATGGTGGTCGGCGCGCTGCTCTCGGCCGCCCACCTGATCGGCAAGCCGGAGGCCCCGACGGAGCCGCCGGAGGCCGAGGAGCAGGGCGAGGGCGACGGCCCGGCCGAGCCGGAGGACGCCAAGGACCTCCAGCCCACCTGACCGGCACCGGCGGCCCGCGTCCGCCCTGGACCCCGCCCGGAACGAACGTCCGCACCACCGCGCAACACCCGCACCGCACCGCACCCGCTCGCCCCTCAGCACCCTCCCGTTCCTCCTCACGAGAGAGTCCCTCAGATGACCGACCGTTCCTCTCCCGTCGCCACCCCGGTCCCCGTCGAACTGGACCACGTCGAGTTCTACGTGGCCGACCTGGCCGGCGAGACCGCCAAGCTGACCACGGAGTACGGCTTCGAGCTGCTCGTCCCGCCGACCGAGCGCGGCGAGAGCGCCGAGCGCTGCCTGTCCGCGCTGGTCGGCCAGTCCGGCATCCGGCTGCTGATCACCCAGCCGCTGGCGGCCGGCCACCCGGCCACCGGGTACCTGGAGCGCCACGGCGACGGCGTGGGCGCCCTCGGCCTGCGGGTGCCGGACGCCATCGACGCGTTCCGCACCCTGACCGCCCGCGGCGCCGCCTCCGTGCGCGAGCCGCAGGCCGCGGACGGCTGCGTCACCGCGGTGGTCGACGCCTTCGGCGACGTGGTGCACACGCTGGTCGAGCGCGGCCCCGGGGTTCCCGCCGGCCGCATCCCCGGCCTGCCGGACCCGGCCCCGCTGACCGGCGAGGGCGAGGTCGGCCTGCGCTCCGTCGACCACTTCGCCGTCCTGGTCCCGTTCGGCGAGCTGCGCAAGACCGAGCACCGCTACCGCGAGGTCTTCGGCTTCCGGACGATCTTCGAGGAGCGGGTCGAGGTCGGCGCGCTCGGCATGGACTCGGCCGTCGTGCAGAGCGCCGACCGCAGCGTCACCCTCACCCTGATCGAGCCGCTCACCGCCGACGCGGGCGGCCAGATCGCCTCCTTCCTGGCCGGCCACGGCGGCGCCGGGGTGCAGCACGTCGCCTTCGCGGCCGAGGACGCGGTGCACTCCGTGTCCACCATGGCCGAGCGCGGCGTGCCGTTCCTGCGCACCCCGCAGACCTACTACGACGCGCTGCCCGACCGTCTGACGCCGCTGAGGCACTCCTTCGAGCAGCTGCGCGAGCTGAACCTGCTGGTCGACCAGGACCACGACGGCCAGCTGTTCCAGATCTTCACCCGCTCCCAGCACCCGCGGAACACCTACTTCTTCGAGGTGATCGAGCGCATCCGGGCCCGCAACTTCGGCAGCAACAACATCCGCGCCCTCTACGAGGCCGTGGAGCTCCAGCGCAACGCCGGCGAAGTGGCCGGATGAGCGCGTCCGTGCGAAGCGTTCCACCGGTCGGCCCGGCCGACCCGGCCGACCGCCGCCCGGCGCTGTCCGTCGCGGAGTACGCCGACCGGGCCCGGGCCGTGCTCGCGCCCGAGGTCTGGGAGTGGCTGGAGGGCGGTGCCGAGCGCGAGCTGACCCTCGCCGCCAACCGGGCCGCCTTCGACCGGGTGGGCCTGGTGCCCCGGGTGCTGACCGACGTCAGCACCCGGGACACCGCCGCCACCCTGGTGCGCAGCCGGGCGGCCCTGCCGGTGGCGGTGGCGCCGGTGGCCTACCACCGGCTGTTCCACCCCGAGGGCGAGCTGGCCTCGGCCCGCGCCTGCGCCGCCGCGGGCGTGCCGTTCACCGTCGGCACGCTCAGCAGCGTCGGCTTCGAGGAGCTGGCGAGGACCGGCGCCACCCTCTGGTTCCAGCTGTACTGGCTGCGCGACCGCGACCGGCTGCTCGACCTGGTCAGGGCCGCCGAGGAGGCCGGCAGCGAGGCCCTGGTGGTCACCGCCGACGTGCCGTACATGGGCCGCCGGCTGCGTGACGCCAGGAACGCCTTCGCGCTGCCCGCCGACGTCCGCGCGGCGCTGCTGGAGGGCGGCGCCGCCGGGCGGGCGCACCGGTCCACCGCCGCCGTCTCGGCGGTGGCCGCGCACACCGCCGAACTGCTCTCCCCCGGCGTCACCTGGGCGGACCTGGAGTGGCTGCGCGGACGGACCGAACTGCCACTGGTGGTCAAGGGCGTGCTCGACCCGGCGGACGCGCGGCGGGCCGCCGGGATCGGCGCCGCGGCCGTGGTGGTCTCCAACCACGGCGGCCGCCAGCTGGACCGGGCCGTACCCGCGGTGACGGTCCTGCCGGCCGTCGCCGAGGCGCTGGCCGGCGAGGACTGCCAGGTGCTGATGGACAGCGGGGTGCGCGGCGGCTCGGACGTGCTCACCGCGCTGGCCCTCGGCGCGTCCGGGGTCCTGCTCGGGCGCCCGCTGATCTGGGGCCTCGCGGCCGGCGGCGAGGCGGGCTGCACCGAGGTCCTCGACCTGCTCGCCGCCGAGCTGCGGCACGCGCTCGGCCTCGCGGGCTGCGCCGACCTGCGGGCCGCCGCCGAACTGCGCACCACCACCCTGCCCCGCACCACCTGGAGCACCCCGTGACCACCATCGCCGCACCGCACGACCTGCTGTTGGCGGGCCTGCACACGTCCCTCGCCGACCCGGCGATGACCTCGATGAACCTGCTCAACGAGATCTCCATCCGCTACCCGGAGGCGGTCTCCTTCGCGGCCGGACGCCCGGCCGAGCAGTTCTTCGAGCTGGACGCCGTCCACCGCCACCTGGACCGCTACCTCGACCACCTGCGCACCGAGCGCGGGCTGAGCGAGGAGGCGGCCCGCCGGCAGGTGCTCCAGTACGGGCGGACCAAGGGGATCATCCACGACCTGATCGCCACCCACCTCGCGACGGACGAGGGCATCGAGGTGCCCGCCGAGTCGATCGTGGTGACGGTGGGCTGCCAGGAGGCGATGTTCCTGGTGCTGCGGGCGCTGCGCCGCGGCCCCGAGGACGTGGTGCTGGCCGTCTCCCCCACCTACGTGGGGCTGACCGGCGCGGCGCTGCTGGCCGACCTGCCGGTGCGCGCGGTGGCCGACGGCCCGGACGGCGTCGACCTCGCCGACCTGCGCCGCCAGTTGGCCTCGGCCCGGGCCGAGGGGCTGCGCCCGCGGGCGCTGTACCTGGTGCCCGACGTGGCCAACCCGAGCGGGGCCAGCCTGCCGCTGGAGCTGCGCCGGGAGCTGCTGGCACTGGCGGGGGAGGAGGACTTCCTGCTGCTGGAGGACAACCCGTACTGCGTCTTCGCCGGTGCCGAGCGGCTGCCGTCGCTCAAGGCGCTGGACACCGATCGGCGGGTGGTCCACCTCGGCTCCTTCGCCAAGACGGCCCTGCCGGGCGCCCGGGTCGGGTACGTGGTGGCGGACCAGCTGGTGGCGGACGGGCAGGGCGGCACCGCGCTGTTCGCCGACCTGCTCGGCATGATCAAGAGCATGACCACGGTGAACACCTCGCCGATCGCCCAGGCCGTGATCGGCGGCGCGCTGCTGGAGCACGGCCACAGCCTGCGGGCCGCCAACACCGAGGTGGCCGCGCTCTACCGGCGCAACCTCTCGCTGGTGCTGGAGGGCCTGGCCGAGCGCTTCCCGCCCGGCAGCGGGGTGACCTGGAACGAGCCGCGCGGCGGGTTCTTCCTGGTGCTCACGGTGCCGTGCGTGGTGGACGACGCGCTGCTGGAGCGCTCGGCCTCGCAGTACGGCGTGATCTGGACCCCGATGTCGCACTTCTACCCGGGAGCGGGCGGGGAGCACCAACTGCGGCTCTCCGTCAGCCAGGTCGACCCGGCCACCGTCGACCGGGGGCTGGACGCACTGGCCGCGCTGCTCGCCGCGCAGTCCTGACCTCCCCGGGCCGCCACGCGCGGCCCGACCCGCCCGGAAGGGGCGTCCCGCTCGGGGCGCCCCTTCCGGCGTTCGCGTCCCCCGGCCGGTGACGGTGCGCTTCGACCCGGCGACGCTGGGGCAGCATCCCGGCGCAGGCACACCGGCCCCACCGAGGAGGACACATGCCGTACGACGAGAACCGGCCCGCCGGCGACCGGTCACCGGCGGCCGCGGAGGAGGGGCTGCGCCGCTCGGCCGCCTTCCTCGTCGACGAGGCCCTCGGCTTCGTCTTCCCCGCGGCCCTGCGCGCCGCCGCCGACGTCGGGGTGGCCGACGCCCTCGCGGACGGCCCGGCCACCCCCGCCGAACTCGCCGCCGCCACCGGCACGGACGCCCGCAACCTGTACCGGGTGCTGCGCCTGCTCGCCACCCGGAACGTGGTGGCCGAGGACGAGCACGGCCGCTTCACGCTGACCGAGGCCGGGCAGGCGCTGCGCAGCGACGTCCCGTACTCGGCGCGCAGCGCGGTGCGGATGCTCACCGACCGCACCTTCTGGCGGCCGGCGGAGCGGATGGCGCACTGCCTCACCGAGGGCACCACGGCCTTCGACGCCGTCTTCGGCATGCCGTTCTTCGAGCACTTCGCGAAGGACGAGGAGACGGCCGCCGTCTTCCACGTCGGCATGGCGGCGATGTCCGACGCGGAGAACGCCGTCATCGCGGCCGCCTACGACTTCCCGGACGCCGGCACGGTGGTGGACGTCGGCGGCGGCCACGGCGGTCTGCTGCTGGAGGTGCTGCGCCGCAACCCCGCTCTGGAGGGCGTGCTCCAGGACCGCGCCCACGTTCTGGCCGGCCACCGGCTGGAGGGGGACAAGGAGGTCGCGGGCCGTTGGAGCACGGCGGAGGGCGACTTCTTCACCACCGTGCCCGCGGGTGACGTCCTGCTGCTCAAGCGGATCACCCACGACTGGGACGACGAGCAGTGCGTCACCCTGCTGGGCAACTGTCGGCGCGCCCTGCGCCCGGGCGGGCGGATCCTGGTCCTGGACGCGGTGGTCCCCCGGGACGACGCGCCGCACCAGGCCAAGACGCTGGACCTGCTGATGATGGCCTCGCTCACCGGCCGCGAGCGCACCGAGGCGGACTTCGTGGACCTGCTCGACCGGGCCGGACTGCGACTGTCCCGGATCCTGCGCGCGTCGGCGGTGCTGTCCGTGGTCGAGGCCGTTCCGGCCTGATTGATCGTCAAGTCCAGGTTCATTCCGGCCCATTGTTCCCATCCCAACGTCCGGCCCTTGCGGCACCACCTCGGGTTTTCGGTTGATGTCCAGTCAATCTTGGCCGGAAACCGGTGTGTTGACCTCATCGTTATTGAAAGACCCCTCGACAGGTTGCTATGGTCACGAACTGTCGTGATCAAGTCAGCCACAAGGGGGCGATCATGGACGAGCCACGGCAGCGCCCGGACGACGGCAGGCCCACGGGGAGCGGCGACCGCACCCCGCCGGCCACGGCGCGGAACGGCACCGGGTGGTCGCTCACCCCCGTCGCGATGCTGCGCCACGCGGGCTACCCGCTCTCACTGCTGGACCGCGTCGTCGACGGCCCGACCGCCCGGGCCGCCGACACCGTCCTCGCCCTGCGCGACGAAGCCGTCGAGCTGGGACGGGAGTTGAAGACCGCCCTGCGCGCGGAGCAGGCCGGCACCCGGGGCGACCTCGCCTCCGGCGTCGGCATGCTCCGCCCCTTCCCGCCCGCCGACCTCGCCCGACTCGAAGCCGAACTCGGCCCCGCCGCCCTGGACTCGGCCAAGCGCTACCAGGACGCGGTGCGGACCCTGGACGGCCACTGGACGGCGTTCGAGCGGGACCACGGCGCCGCCCTGGCCCGCGCCCGCCGGACCGTCGTGGACCTGTTCCGCGATCCCTCCCTCCAGCAGGTCCTGCTGCTGTCCAACGACGCCCGCTTCGAGGAGTTCACCGCCTGGATCGCCTCCGGCGGCGCCGGCTCCGACGGGCACGTCAAACGGATGACCGACCTGCTCGCCATGTACCTCCAGCGGGTCACCACCAAGAACGAGACCCACTCGCACTTCGGCCCCCTCGCCGTCGCCCGGGTGGCGCCGGAGGGCACCGCCGCCACCGGCGTCACCTGGTCCACCGGCCCGCTGCGCCGGATCGCCCTGCTCAGCCACTGGGCGGGCGAGGCGATGGCCGGGGTCCTCAGCGCCCGGCCGGAGGCCTTCGAGACGGTGCGCCCCCGCCGGCGCCCGCTCGCCTTCGCCGAGGGCCCCCTGGTCCGGCTGTACGCCTTCGAGAGCACCACCGGCATGCCGGACGGCTGGCGCTTCGTCGCGGTCGGGTCCGACACCTTCGACACCGGCCGCTCCTGGCTCTGGGAGCGCTGCGACGGGGAGCACACGGTGGCGCAGCTGCGCGCCGCCTGGGCCGAGCGCCCGGACCACCCGGCCGGCCGCGACTTCGACCGGGTGCTCGCCGAACTCATCGACCAGGACTGGCTGATCGGACGCTGGGAGATCCCGATCGGATCCACCGACGTGCTGCGCTCGCTCGCCGAACACCTCCCCGAGGGCTCCCCCGACCTCGCCGTGGTGCGCCGCTTCGAGGACGGGCTCCGCCGCTTCGCCGAAGGCTCGGCGGCCGGGCGCGCGGCCCTGCTCGGCGAGCTCAAGGAGGCCTTCGAGGAGGTCACCGGGACGGCGGCCAACCGCTCCGCGGGCCGGCACTACGCCGACCGCGCCATCCTCTACGAGGAGGCGTACAGCCCGGTCAGGGACGTCGTCCTCGGCCCCGACGTCACCGCGCTGGTCGGCCGCGAGCTGTCCGCGGTCTACGACCTGACGCTGCTCGTCCCCCGGCTGCGCGTGCGCCGCGAACTGGCGATCCTGCGGCGCTGGACGGCCCGGCGCTTCGGCCTCGGCACGCCCGTGCCGCTGCCGGACTTCTACGCCGCCTTCTTCGCCGACAAGCCGCTCCTGGCCGTGGAGTGCGAGGAGGTGGACCGGGAGATCGCGGCGCTGGACCGCGAGGTCGTCGCCCTGCTGCTGGACGGCGCCGAGGACGGCCGGGCCGAGAGCGTCGTCGACCGGGCCCGGCTGGAGGAACTGCTCGCCCGCCACCCGGACACCCCGCCCGCGCTGTGCAACCCGGACGTCATGCTCGCCGCACCGGACGCCGCCGCGATCGCGCGCGGAGACTTCCTCGCCGTCGTCGGCGACTGCCACGCCGTGCGCGAGGCGCTCACCCACTCCAGCTTCGCCCCGATGCTCCAGGCCGAGGCGCCGGAACTGCTGGACGAGATCCACGCCCGGTACCGGGGGCTGCTCGACGAGGACGAGGTGCTGGTCGACCTCTCCCGCTCGCACCCCGACAAGACCGGAGCCCAACTCACCTACCCCTGCCCGGACCTGGAGGTGTACGGGCTCTCCCCGAAGGCCCGCGGCGACGTCCTCCAGCCCGGCCGGCTGTACCTGGTGGCCACCGCCGACCGGGTGGAGCTGCGCGCCCACGGCCTGCCGGGCCGGCTGAAGCTGCTCGCCCCGCTGGCCGGCGGCCCGAGCATCCGCCAGGACCCGCTCTCCCCGTTCGCCTTCCCCCGGCACTTCGGCGGCGTCGGCGTCCGCGACCGGGACCGCGACCACGTGCCCCGCATCCGCTGCGGCCGGATCGTGCTGCACCGGGAGCGCTGGCGCATCCCCGCGGAGGCCCTGCGCGGCTGGAGCCCGGGCGTCCACCGGTCCAGGGGCGACGCCGCCGAGTTCGCCGCCGCCCGGAAGCTGCGCCGCGATCTCGGCCTGCCGCGCCACGGCTTCCTGAAGATCCCCGGCGAGCCGAAACCGGTCTACGTCGACTGGGAATCCCCCCTCATCGTCCGGCAGGTCTTCCGGCTCGCCCGGCGGACCGCCGCCCCCCTGGAGTTCAGCGAAATGCTCCCCGCCCCGGAGCACCTCTGGCTCGACATCGACGGAGAGCGTCACACCAGCGAGCTGCGCTGTGCGGTCTTCTCGCGCCGTCCCCACTGAGTGCTCCACGTCGAGGACCCCACGCCCTCACCGACCGAAGGCACCGCTCATGACCAAGAGCTGCATCGTCCAGTTGCCCTTCCCGTCCAGCCACGACCCCGACCCGAACCTGGCGCGCTACTACGACGACTACGACCGGCGCTTCCGGGCCCTGCTGCCGGAGTACTTCATCCCGACCGACGGCCTGTGGGAGATCCCGCTGTGGGTCGCCCACCTGACCGCCCTGCTGAACACCGCGGGCCTCGACTCCGTCTTCCGTGACCTCTCCAGGACCCCGGCCGAGCCGGAGCACTGCGCCGAGCCGCTGCTGGAGTCGACCGCCCCCGGCGACCTGGTCCTGATGTCCCCGCTCGCCCAGAACCTCCGCCTCGCGCTGGAGGTGGCCAAGCGGCTGGAGCACGCCGGGCGGCGCGTCGTCCTCGGCGGGAACATGGCCCCGCTCGCCCCGGACGGCGCCGTGCACGCCGTGCACCGCGGACAGCTCGACGCCGCCTTCGTGGGCCGGCTCGTCCAACTCGCCGCCGGCTCCGGCGGCACCCTGGAGAAGCCCCTGCTGCCCGGCCTGGTCTCCGACCGGATCACCTGGGCGCCGGACTACCGCCACCTCGGCGGCTACCAGGGCCGGGTCCCGCTGCTGCGGCTCAACGCCAGCCACGGCTGCCTGTACCAGTGCTCGTTCTGCGGAGACGCCTGGAGCAAGCAGCTCACCCTGGTCGCCAAGGACGCGCTCGCCCGCGAGGTGGACGAGCTCACCGCCCGGTTCCCCGACACCCGGCTCTTCTACATCGGCGACAAGACCTTCGGCCAGTCCCGCGAGGCCGTCGGCAACCTGCTGGACGTCTTCCGCGACCGCCCCGGCTACCGCTTCATCGTGCAGACCCACGTGATGCAGGTGAAGGAGTGGATCGTCGAGGCCATGCTCGAACTCGGCGTCGTCGCCGTGGAGCTCGGCTTCGAGTCGGCCGACTCGCAGATGCTCAAGCGCCTCAACAAGCTCTCCCGCGGCCTGGACGACTACACTTCGAAGATCCGTCAACTCAGCGACGCCGGGCTGAAGATCGTCCTCAACATGATGGGCGGCCTCGACGAGGAGACGGAGGCCGCGCACGGCCAGACCGTCGCCTGGATGCGGGAGAACGAATCGGCGCTGTGGCTCTTCAACCTCTACAACTTCGTCCCGTACCCGCTCACCCCGGACTTCCCCCGGCTGCGCGAGCGCATCTTCAACTGGGACTTCGCCGACTGGCGGGAGGACGCCCCGGTCGTCTACCGGCCCCGGCACCTGTCCCCCGAGGACAGCTGGGACCTGTTCCAGGAGAAGATCGCCGCCGCGCACGACGTCATCCGCGCCCCGCTGCCCGTCACCACGCCCGCCGCGCAGGAGAACTGACATGACCGAGCTCCCCGACTTCGAAGCGCTCCGGAACAGCGTCAAGCCCGAGGACTTCGAGCAGGACCCGCTGCCGGGCTGGGCCGGCGTCGGCACCCTGTTCGGCGCCCCCACCACCACCGCCGACCAGGTGGACGTGGGCGAGAGCGGCTGGGTGGTGTCCGGCGTGCCCTTCGACGCCACCGCCAGCTCCCGCCCGGGCGCCGCGGAGGGGCCGCGGGCGGTCCGCCAGGCCAGCCTGGTCTTCTCCAGCTACCTCACCAGCCTCGGCCAGTGGCGGATGCTGGACACCCGTACCGGACAGACCTTCCGCTACCACGCGCCCAGCGTCGCGGACGCCGGCGACCTGCACATCTACCCGACGGACACGGTGAAGACCTTCCAGGCCGTCGCCGCCGAGAGCCGCCGGCTGAGCCGGAACTCCCCGCGCCTGATCTTCCTCAACGGCGACCACTCCTGCACCTTCCCCACCTTCGCGGGCTTCCGCGCCGGACGGCTCGACCGCGGCGCCGAGCGGGTGGGGTTCGTCAACATCGACCACCACTTCGACTTCGGCAACTGGAGCACCCTGCACGGGCCGCTCTACCACGGCTCCAACTCCCGCCGGATCAGCGAGATCCCGCAGATGCGCCCGGAGGACATCGCCTTCGTCGGCGTGGGGGACGTCACCAAGTACGACCAGTTCCGCGGCCTGCTCGACAGCGGCTTCCACGTCGTGCCCGGCTCCGCGATCACCCGGGACGGCGCCGCCGCGGCCCTGCGCCCGGTGATCGAGGAGCTCGGCTCCCGCTGCGACACCGTCTACGTCTCCCTCGACATCGACGTGCTCGACAGCGCCGCGGCGACCGGCACCGGGCACGTCACCATGGGCGGCATCGGCATCGGCGACCTCCTCGACGTCTACGAGGAGCTGCGGGCACTGCCCGTCGGCGCCGTCGACATCGCCGAGATCGCGCCCCGCTACGACCCCTCCGGCGGCACCGCGCAGATCGCCGCCCGGCTGCTGTTCGAGTTCCTGTTCCGCACCGAGGTGGCCCCGGCCGAGCTCGCGCCCTGGGCCCCCGGCAGCACTCCCTCCGCACCCCAGGAGCACCGGTGAGATTCACGCCCCACGAAGCGCAGTTCGACTGCACCCCGCTGGTCTCCGGCGCCCCCGCCGAACGCGAGCGGGCGCTGGACGCGCTCGCCGCCGGGGCCGTCGAGGTCATCCACCGGGTCGGCTACGCGGTCTTCCGGATCGGCCGGCTGCGGCTCGGGGTCGAGGACAGCCGCCGGCTGTCCACCGGCATCGTCGAGCGCGTGCGCACCGCGCTGATCGCCCGCGGCGCCCCCGAACGGATGCGGCTGGAGGTCGACCGGGAGCAGCGGACCTACGTGCCCGAGGGCTTCGCCACCCGGACCCTGCTGCCCCACCACGACGGCCAGCACTGCTCGTACCTGACGCCCAGCCTCCAGGACGCCCCCGACTGGGACCCGGCCCGGCGCACCTACGGCGCCTCCGGGTACACCACCACCCCCGCGCACAAGATGTACCAGGGCATCTTCCTGCCCGAGGTCGGCGAGGGGCTGAGCGTCACCACGTACTACGACTGGCTCGGCGTGATCGACGACGTGCTGGAACGGCGCGGCGTCGACCGGGGGCAGGACACCACGGCCGGCGCGGCCCGCTGGCTCGGCGACAACCTGACCCGCGGCCTGGCGCGCCAGGCCGAGCACGGCTGCGCCTACCCCTCGGTGGGCGCCATGCTCGGCCTGGAGGAGCC
The DNA here is from genome assembly GCF_040629945.1 of Kitasatospora sp. NPDC005856. Classification (NCBI taxonomy): domain Bacteria; kingdom Bacillati; phylum Actinomycetota; class Actinomycetes; order Kitasatosporales; family Streptomycetaceae; genus Kitasatospora; species Kitasatospora sp. NPDC005856. Next base: position 21,684 of record NZ_JBEXWT010000099.1, read on the forward strand.
GCTCTGGCACGGCCTGTCCTTCCACCACGGCGAGGCGGAGCTGACCAAGGAGGAGCGCCGGCGCTTCCCCGCCGCCGCGCTGCTGGCCCGCGCCTGCGCCTGCGGCGAGTGCCGGGGCGACGCGGCCCGGCTCTTCTGCCACCAGCTCCTCATGGCCACCGGCCTGACCTGGGCGCGGTTCCGCCGCCGCTGGGAGGTGCTCGCCCCGGGCGAGCAGTGCGACCTGCTGCTCGGCCACAACCTGACCATGCTGCACGGCGGTCTGGCCGGCGGCGCGGGGCGGATCATCGAGCCGCTCTGCCTGGTCGTGGACGACCCGTCCGGCCTCGCGTACGAACGCTGGCTGGCCGCCTCCTGGCGGCGCACCCTGCCCGGGGCCCGCTGATGCGGGGGGCGCCCGCCACCCTGGCCACCCCCGTCGACCTGCACCTGCACACCCGGCACTCGGACGGGGACGAGGCGCCGGCCGAGCTGGCCCGGCGGTGCGTCGAGGCCGGGCTGCGGGTCGCCGCCGTGACGGACCACGACACCCTCGCGGGCGTCGCCGCCTTCGAGCGGGCCGCCGGCGGGCGCCTCACCGTGGTACCGGCCTGCGAGATCACCACCGACTGGCGCGGCCGGGAGACCCACTGCCTGGCCTACTTCGTCGACCCCGGCGACGAACCGTTCCGGCGGCGGATCGGGCGCGTCCGCGACGCCGAACTGACGTGGTGGCGCACCTGGACCGACCGGGTCCGGGCCCTCGGCGTGCCGCTCGACCGGGCCGAGGTCGCACGGCGCCTCGGCGGCGACCGGGTCGCCCAGGTCGACGACTACCTGGCCCTGCTGCTGGAGGCGGCCGAGGACGATCCCCGGTTCGCCCCGTACCGCGAGGGCGAGGACCGCTTCGCCCGCCTGATCGCCGACTGGTGCCGGCCCGGCCGGCCGCTGCACGTCGAACACCCGGTCTACCCCGACCTGGTGGAGGTGCTGTCCTGGATCGAGCAGGCGGGCGGGGTCGCCGTCCTCGCCCACCCCGGCCGGCTCACCACCGGCCTGGACGCCCCGCAGTGCGCGGCGCTGCTGGAACCGCTGCGCGCGGCCGGCCTGGCCGGGCTGGAGGTGTGGACCAGCTGGCACACCCCGGCCGACAGCGCCCGGCTCGCCGAGACGGCCGGGCGGCTCGGCCTGGTCGCCACCGCGGGGTCCGACTACCACGGGGTGCGGGTCAAGCCCTGGGCACCGCGCCCCGGTCTGCTGCCCGCGCTCCCCGCCGACCCGCTCGCCGTCCTGGACGCCCTGCACGACCGGCGTCCGCCCGTCCACTCCACTCCGCAGGTGAGGCTGTGACCACCGTCAACGACCCCCGGACCACCGCCACCGAGCCCGGTGCGCGCGTCACCTGGCAGCTCGCGCCGGTCGTCGTGCTCCGCCAGGCCGGCTTCCCGATGGAGCTGCTCGCGCCCCTGGCGGACCCGGCCGCCGCCGAGGAGGCCCGCGAACTCGTCGCCCACGGGCAGCGGCTGAAGGCGCTGGCCGGGGAGTTCAAGGCCGTCCTGCGCCGGCACCCGGTGCCCGGCGCCGCCCGGCTCTCCTCCCCCGCCGGCTTCCTGCTGCCCGTCCCCGAGCCCGAACTGGCCGCCGCGGCCGCCGCCGTACCCGTCGAGGCGGCCGCCGCCCTGCGCGCCTACCAGGACGCGGCCCGGCACTTCGCCGAGGAGCAGGCCCGGTTCGCCGCCCGGCACCAGGACCGCCTCGACCGGGCCGGGGCCGCCGTGGTCGGGGCCTTCGGCGACGAACGCCTGCGGCAGGTCCTGCTGCTCTCCAACGACTCCGCCTACCCCACCTTCGCCGCCTGGCTCGACGGCCACGACGGCGGCACGGGCCGGCGCACCCGCAAGATGACCGACCTGCTCACCATGTACCTCCAGCGGGTCACCACCAAGAACGAGACCCACTCGCACTTCGGCCCCTTCACCCCCGGCCGGACCGGCACCGCCCCCGGCATCACCTGGTCCGGCGAGCGGGAGCTGGAACGGCGGGCGCTGTTCAGCCACTGGGCCGCCGAGAAGCTCGCCCAGAGCGCCGCCGCCGTCCCCGGCCTGCTCGACCACGCCCGCCCCCGGCGCCGCCCGCTGTCCTTCCTGCGCGACGGCCGGATCGACCTGTACGCCTTCACCACCCGCGACGGCCTGGACACCGACTGGGACTTCCGGCACCTCGGCGGGCGGCCGGTGGAGCCGTACGAGGCCTGGCTGTGGCAGCACTGCGACGGCGAACGCACCCTGCGCGAGCTGCGGCAGGCCTGGCAGGACGAGCTGCGCTGCCCCGTCCCGTTCGACGAGGCCCTCGCCGAACTCGCCGAACGCGAATGGGTGGTCGTCGAGTTCGAGATCCCGATCGGCGACCACCGGCCGCTGGCCGCCCTGCGCGAGCAACTGCTCGCCGCCCCCGCCGACCTCGCCGCCCCACTGCTCGACGCGATCGACGGCTTCGAGGCGGACCTGACCCGCTTCGCCCGGCTGCCGCTGCCCGAGCGCGCGGCCGCGCTCGCCGACAGCAAGGCCCGGTTCGAGAAGCTCACCGGCGGCCCCGCGAACCGCAACAGCGGCCTGCACTACGCCGACCGCAGCATCCTGTTCGAGGAGGCCCGCGGCCGGCCCGCCGACCTGACCGTCGGCCCGGACCTCGCCGGCTTCATCACGGACGAGCTGTCCGTCGTCTACGAGACCGTGCTGGCCGGACCGCGCCTGCGGATGCGGCGCGAACTGGTCATCCTCACCCGGTGGGTGGCCGAGCGGTTCGGCCCCGGGGTGGAGATCCCGCTGGACGTGCTCTACGCCGAGTTCTTCCGCGACCGGGACGCCATCGCCCGCGAGTGCCTCGCCGTCGAGGCCGAACTCGCCGAACTGGACCGGGAGATCGGCGCGGCCCTGCTCGGCGGGGCCGCGACCGACCCGGACCGCTCCGAGGTGGTGGTCGACCGGGAACGGATCGAGGCCGTGCTGGCCGGCCTGCCGAGCAGCCCGCCGGCGGTCTGCGACCCGGACGTCCTGTTCGCCGCGCACAGCCGCGAGGACCTGGCCGCGGGCCGGTTCACCGCCGTCATCGGCGACTGCCACGCGGTGCGGGAGGTCATCACCCACACCAGCTTCGGCCCACTGATCCAGGAGCACACCCCCGAACTGCTCTCCGAGGTGTACCGCGGCTACCGCTCCCTGCTCGCGGACGACGAGGTCCTCGCCAACCTGTCCCGCGGCCACCCCGACAAGTCCTCCACCCAACTCGTCTACCCCTGCCACGACCTGGAGGTCTACGGCCGCTCCGGGCAGTCCCGCGACCGGGTGCTGCAGCCCTCCCAGCTGTACCTGGTGCTGCGCGGCGACCGGCTGGAGCTGCGCGCCCACGGCGTCGAGGGCCGGCTGCGGCTGATGGCGCCCCCGGCCGGCGGCCCGAGCATCCGCCAGGACCCGCTCTCCCCGTTCGCCTTCCCCCGCCATTTCGGCGGCGCCGGGCTCGACGCCCCCGGCCTGGCGCACATCCCGCGCATCCGCTGCGGCCGCGTCGTGCTGCAGCGCGAGACCTGGCGCGTCCCCGCCGCCCGGCTGCGCGACACCACCGCCTTCGGCCGGCCGAAGGGCCGGGACGACGCCGCCCTGTTCGTCGCCGCCTGCGGTCTGCGCGCCGAACTCCGGCTGCCCCGGCACGTCTTCGTCAAGGTCCCCGGCGAACCCAAGCCAATCTACGTCGACTGGGAGTCCCCCCTGCTGGTACGGCAGTTGGGCCGGCTCGCGGCCAGGGCCGACGGCACGCTGGAGATCTCCGAGATGCTGCCCGCCCCCGACCAGCGCTGGCTGGAGGTGGACGGCCACCTGTACACCAGCGAACTGCGCTGCGCCGTCTTCTCGGCCGGGAGCGGCGCCGCCGGCGGACCGGAGTCCCTTCCGGAGCCGCGCGGGTGAGCACCGACACCGCCGTCCGCCCCGCCTCCGGCTACCACCGGGTCATCGGCGCCGCGGCCTCCTCCGCGGTCGGCGACGGCATGCGCTTCGCGGCGCTGCCACTGCTGTCCGCCGCCGTCCTGCACGACGCCTTCCAGGTGTCCGCCGTCACCGCGGCCACCACGGTGCCCTGGCTGCTGTTCGCGCTGCCCGCCGGGGCGTACGCCGACCGCTTCGAGCGGCGCCTGCTGATGGTCCTCGCCGACCTGCTGCGCGCCGTGGTGCTGCTCCTCGCCGTCGTGCTGCTCGCCACCGACCGGCTGACCTTCTGGCCGCTGCTGACCGCCGCGTTCCTGCTGGGCGTCGGCGAGGTGCTGTTCGACTGCGCGTCCTTCGCACTGCTGCCGAGCGTCGTCCCCCAGGAGCGGCTGGAGTCGGCGAACGGCCGGCTCTTCGCCGTCCAGACGGTCGGCCGCGACCTGCTCGGGCAGGTGGTGGGCGGCGTGCTGTTCACCGTGGGCCGGGCCGTTCCGCTGCTGATCGACGCGGTGTCCTTCCTGGTCTCCGCGGTGCTGCTGCGCGGCATCCGCGGACCCGCCCCCGACCCCGAATCCGAGCCCGGCCCCGAGCCGGGAGCCGAGCCGGGATCACCCGCGGAGAAGCCCCGCCCCCGCCTGCTGGCGGACATCCGCGAGGGCGTCGCCTTCGTCCTGCGCGATCCGCTGCTGCGCGCCCTGACCGTATCCGCCGGCGTCATCAACGCCGTCTACCTGGGCCAGATCGCCGTCTTCGTCATCCTGGTGCACGACGTACTGGGGCTACCGGACTCCGCGTACGGGGCGATACTGGCCGCCGGGGCGATCGGCGGCGTGGTCGGCAGCACGGTCGCGAGCCGGCTGTCCACGGCGGTCGGCCGGGTCCCCGCACTGGTCGGCGGCCTGGCCCTGATGGGCCTCGCCGGCCTGGCGGTGGGGGCGACCGACCGGGTCTGGGTGGTGTCCGCCGCCTACTGCGCCACCGGCTTCGCCCTGATGGTCTGGAACGTCGTCGCCGTCTCGCTGCGCCAGACGATCATCCCGGACCGGATGCTCGGCCGGGCCACCGGCGTCTACCGGCTGTTCGCCTGGGGCACGATGCCCCTCGGCGCGCTGGTCTTCGGCCGGGTGAGCACCGCGGCCGGGCCGGGCGCCGCCTTCGCCCTCGGCGGCGTGGTCACCCTGCTGACCTGCCTGCCGATCGCCTACGCCCTGCTGAGGGACAGCAGGGTGACCGACCGTCGCAAGACTCCCGAGGATGCACAATGAGCGAGCGTTTCGCCGTACTGGACCGGCTGGCCGAGCAATGGGGCCTCAGCGGCCTCGAACTCGTCGGCAAGGGCCTGGAGTTCACCGTCTTCCGGGCCCTGGACCGGGACGGCGGGCCGGTCGCCGTCCGGCTCGCGCACCGGCGGTTCGACTCCAACGCCAACGACCCGCACGTGGACACCCGCGCCCTGCTCGTCCAGGAGCACGCCATCGCCCGGCACCTGGCCACACACGGCCTGCCCGTCGCCCGGGCCCGGGAGCTGGTGCTCGCCGACGACCCGAACTCCCCCGACGTCCTGCTCTCCGACTACGTCGACGACGACGGCTCCCCGCTCGACTCCCACGCCCTCGGGCAACTCCTCGCCCGCCTCCACCAGGTGACCCCGCCGAGGCTGCACCCCGTCGCCGCCGAGGGCGGCAGCACGACCGACGCCCTCATCACCCGGATAGGCCGTCGCTGGGCCGAACTCGCGCGCTACACCGACGACTTGCCCGAGCCCCCGGCCGCCGACGTCCTCGCCCGCCACCTCACCCCCCTCACCGGGACCAGCCTGCTCCACCTCGACGTCCGCAGCTCCAACATCCGCCGCCACCAGGGCCGCACCACCGCCCTCCTGGACTGGTCCAACGCCCTGCTCGGCACCCCCGCCGTGGAGTTCGGCCGCCTCGCCGAGTACGCCCGCTACCCGGAGAACGACCTCGACCTCACCGCCCTGCGCGCCGGCTACGCCACCGTCGCCGCCGTCCCGGCCGAGGACGACCCCTGCCTCCTCGCCTGCCGCCTGGACGCCGCCCTGATGCTCGCCCTGGTCTTCCTCTCCGAAGCCCCCGACCCCACCCGCGGCCCCACCGCCGCCGCCCACGCCCGCGACCTGGCCGACCGCCTCACCGCCCTGTAACCACCCCCCGCACACGACAGAACGCCCGGCCGGGAAACCCGGCCGGGCGTTCGCGCTTTTCGAAACCACCTAGATGGATTCACCTGCTGCGAGGAAACCCCGATAGACGACCGCCAGCAACGCCGCGTACGCGCGCATCTCTCGCGCGACCTCCAGGTCCTCTCCCGAGTATTCCGCGCACAAGGCGTCGGCTCGGGCGATGGCGTCGTCGAGTTCCGCCAGGACATCCGCACCCGACGGCCTGAACCTACCGGTCCTCATGTAGGCGTGGACCACCATCACGTACTCGTAGGCCGTGCCGAGATCGGCGCGAAGCCGTATCAACTCCCGCGTGGTGCCGTACGGCGGAAACGGATGACCGCGCCAGAGGGTGTAGGCGTCTGTGAAGCTCAGTTCCACGAATCCTCGCAACCGTCAGCCAGAGGTCTTGGGCTTGGGGGGATGATACGAAACGATCTTTCCCCCCTTCTGCGCTATGACGATATACTCTCCTGTTGCCCCATTGACATACTCGATTCCCTTCAGCTTGTCTTCAAAGAATCCGATGTCCTTGAGATTGGGAACAAACCCCACCTTCCCGCCCGGCTGCTTCAGGCGCTCAGCCAACGCCGTAGCCGCTTCGAAATACTGCTGCTGTGTCATGCCGAGCGGCTCGCCATGCCTCTGGAAGTGCTCCAGGAACTGCTCCCGACCGTCCTTGTAGGTGGCGGGGTGGAAGAAATTGTCGACGTTGTCGCCGTCGATCTTCAGACACGGCAGCTTGCTGGCATTGTGAACCAGTACCGGCGTGTCGCCCGCGAGCACGTAGTACGTGTGAAGCTCGTCGACCGTGAGGTTGTAGGCGGGCTGGAGGCTGTTCCAGTGCCGGACGTCCTCGACGCGCCGGGGCTGTCCGGCCGGGTCGCGCAGTTCGTCGCCGGGCTTGAGGTCGGTGGCGTCGACCCAGGTCTTCTGGTTCTCGGACCAGAAGGGGTGATGGTCGGTGCTGGTAAGGGACTGTCCGGCACCCAGGGAGACGTCGGTGAAGTCACGGTCGTCCGGGGTGTAGATAGTGTCCGAGACCCTGCGGGGTCCCGCCACTCCGGTGACGGGATCGGTGGCGAGGACGTCGTCGCCGATCCTGACGGTCTCGATTGCACGGGTGGATCCGTCGGCCATCAGGACGCGGGTGCCGGCCGGGAAGCTGTTCAGCGGGCAGGACGGACCGACCCGCCTGACGAGCTTCTGGATGAACTCGACAGCCTTCTCGCCCCAGGAGCCGAACTTCTTGGCCCACCGGGCAAGCTTGGCGACGGCGGCGCCGTCACCGATGAAGGGGATCGCACCGATGCAGGATTCGACCGCCTCGGTGGTCCGGCCTTCGACGGCGTAGTAGGCGCAGTTGACGAGGTCCGCGATGTCGGCGAGACCGGGGGCGATGACACCGCCCGCACCGCCGATCACATCGAGGGTGAGGTGGATGGTCTCGGAGACGAGGCGGTAGATGGCATTGGAGGTCTCGTTGTCCTCCTTCGCCTTCTTGATCTCCTCCTCGATCGCCGCAACCTCGGCCTGCTTGTCCTTGTCGGCCTGCGCCTGCGCCTCGGCGTCCTGGCGCTGCGCCTCCAGCCTGACGGCCTCCGCCTTCTGCTCGGCGTCGAACTTCGTCTGGTAGTTCGCGCGGGCGTCGTCGGCGGCGGCCTGGGCGGCCGTCGCGTCCTTGCCGGCCGCTTCCGCGGAGGCCCGGGCGTCGGCTGCCGCGTTGTTGGCGTCGGTTGCGGCCGCCCGGGCCTGCCGGGCCGAGTTCTCGGCCCGGTTGGCGGAGTGGACGGCGCTCGCGGCGTCGCGGTTGGCGGAGGCCTTGGCGGCGTTCGCGGTCTTCGCGGATGCCGCCGCCCGGTCGGCGTCGGCCTGGGCGGCGTCGGCGGCGGCCTTGGCCTTGGCGACGTACTCGGCGGCGGTGTTGGCCGAGGCCTGGGCCTGGGCGGCGTAGCCGTTGGCCTCGGCGGCGGCGTCGCGGGCGATGGCGGCGGCGGCCTGGGCCGTGGCCGCGTTCTGCTGGGCGGTCGCGGACGCGGCGGTCGCCTGGGCGATCAGACCCTTGACGTCGGCGACGTGCAGCGCGGTGAGCTGGTCCCGCTGCAGGGCGGTGTACTGGCCCTGGGCCACGAAGGCACGCAGGTCCTCGACGGGGCCCTCAAGGGCGATCTTCGCCGCGGCCTTGAGCTCGGGCTCGGTGGTCGGGGCGTCCTCCAGCCGGACGGCGGTCAGACGGTCGTCGGCGGCCTGCGCGTCCGACAGCCCCTTGCCCAGGAAGTCCCGCAGCGCGGCGGGGGTGTTGGTCCGCAGCGCGGCGTCGGCGGCGGCCTTGACGGCGGGGCCGGCCTTGTCGCTGATGCGGGTGATCGTCAGCCGGTTCTCCGGCGCGGCGGCCTCGTACTGGCCAGTGGCCAGGAAGGCGGCGATCTGCGTCGCGTTGCCCTGCAGCGCGGTGTAGGCCGCGGTGCGCACCGCCTCGCTGTCGGAGTTCTTGTGGATCGCGGCGACACTGTCGCGGGCGTCGCGCTCCTCGGCCTCCCGTCGCCCGGCCTTCACGTAGGCGAACACGGCGGCGTCGTCACCGGCGAGGGCGTCGACGGCCGCCGAGTTCCCCCAGGAAGCGGAGATCTTGCGGGAGACGAGGGCGAGCTTGCGGCCGTCGGTGGCGACCTGCGCCGGGGTGGCACCGGGCTGGTTGGCCAGCGCGGCGAGGCGGTCGGCCTCGGCCTTCGCCTTCTGGACCTCCTGGGCGGCCTGGTCGGTCTGCGCCTGCTTCTCCGCCAGGTCGGCCTTGGCCTTGCGGGCCTTCTCCACCGCGATCGCGGTGCGGTTGGTCAGGTCCTCGGCCTCGGTACGACGCGCCAGGTCCTGGAGGGCGTTGGCCTTGTCGACCGCGCTCTGCGCGTCCGCGGCGAACCCGGAGGCGGCGTTCGCGTGGTCGGTGGACTCCTGCGCGGCGTTCGCGCTCGCGCCGGCGTGATCGGCCGCATCCCGGGCGGCCAGCGCCGCCGCGGCGGCGTGCTCGCCCGCGGACTTCAGGAACGCTGCGGCCGCCTGCGACTGCGTCGCGGCCTCACCGGCCAGTTGCTGCGCGGCGGCGGCGGCACGGCCGGCCTCGGCGGCCGAGCGGCGCGTCGCGGCCGCGGCCTGCTTGGCCTTCGCCGACTGACCGCCCGCGCTGTCCGCGTAGGCACCGGCCTGCTCGGCCGAACCGGCCGCGGCATCGGCGTTGCCCTTGGCGCTGAGCGCGGCACCCGCGGCGGTCTGGCTGTCGCTGAGGGCCTTGTCCGCGTGGCCGAGCGTGTCCTTCGCGGCCTCCACCAGCTTCGCGGCCGCGTCGGCGGCATCCGCCGCCACCCGCGCCTCGTGCGCCTTGGTCGCATCCCCGGCCGCGGCCGCCGCGGAGGTCCGCGCCGAGGCGGCGGCCCGCTGGGCACCGGCCGCAGCCGCAGCCGCGTTCGACGCCGCGTAAGCGGCCGCCCGCGCACCGGAGTTGGCCGCACGCGCGGCCGACAACGCCGTCCTCGCCGCCGCACCCGCCCGGTCGGCCGCACTGGCGGCCTTGTTCGCCGCCTCCGTGGCCTTGGCCGCGTCGTTGCCGGCCTGCTGCGTCTCGGACGCGGCCAGGGCGGCGGCCTTCATCGCCTCCTGCGCCTCGTGGACGGCCGTGTTCTTGGCCTCGATGGCCGCGGCCGACTCCTGGGCCGCCTGCGCGCCCGCGTCCTTCGCCTGCTGCACCAGCAGCGCGATGCTCGCGCGCTCCATGTCACGGTTCTGCGCCACGTACTGGCCGGTCGCCAGGAAGTCACGCACGTCCTGGATCGACCCGTTCAGCGCCGCACGCGCCGCCGCCTGCGTGTTCGCACCACCGGAACTCAGGATCTGGACCAGCTTGACCCGGTCGTCGGCATCCTTGGCGGTGAACTGGGTCTCCGTCAGGAACCGCTGCAGGTCGTCACTGGTGTTGCTGCGCAGCGCGGCGTCACCCGCGGCCTGCAGACTGCGTCCGGCACCCGTCGCGGGGTCCGTGATCCGGGTGATCCACAGCCGCCGGTCCGCGTCGAGCGCCGCCTGCCAGCCACTCTGCAGGAAGACGCGTCGATCCTCGGCCGTCCCCTCGATCGCCTTGTCGGCGGCCTCCCGGACCTTCGGCCCACCCACGCTGGAGATCTGGGTGGCGGCCAGCAGATCGTCCGCACTCTGCGACCCGGCGAGCACGTTGTCGACGAACTGCTTCACGTCCTGGTCGGAGCCGGCCAGCGCGGCCTCGGCCAGAGCGTGCGTGCGGGGGCCGCTGTTGAGCCACGCCTGCAACGCCAGGTCGCGGGCGCTCAGCTGGACCTCACCGCCTGCCGGCTCGGCCGCGACGGCGGTCGGGATGCCCGACCCCACCAGCCCCGCCGTGAGGGCCAGTGGCAGCAGGCCCAGGGAGAGTCTGCCCAACAGCGGCGGCCCTCCCCTCCCTCGCCGTCGTGAACGGGATATCGGTTGGCGCACTGGAAACCTCCACTGTCGGCATCGGCCGCATCCGGGCCGCGGCGGAGCCACGATAAGTGACGTCACATCAGAACGTCCACGAATTCTGAGAGTTGCCGACCAAGGAAAACCCAATGAAACACCCGGCGGCGAGCATAGCCAAGCAAATACAACCGCATCGCCAGCAAGCACCCAATGACCTTGAAAGCGTGACATCTTGCCTGGCCACCAGCCGAAAGCGCTTGTCCGGGCACCGGCCGATCTGGTTCGATGGGCCGGATTCCGCCGGGTGCCCTGGGTGTCTGCCGTGCCGTCATTTCGGGTCATTCACCCTCGGAATGACGTCACGTCACGTTCGGCTGGTTCGCCCACCATTCAGGACGGTCACCCGATTCCGGAGATCTGCCCATCAGGGCAACACCAGATGAACGAAAAGGATTAGGCATGGCAAAGCGCATGTCCCGCTGGCTCGTTGGTGGCGCCGTCGCCGCGGCCGCCACGCTCGGCGTCACCGCGATCGCGTCCGCCGACGGCACCC
>NZ_JBEXWT010000100.1:0-32154 GCF_040629945.1 Kitasatospora sp. NPDC005856
CCGGGGGCCGGGGGGTGCCGCCCCCGCGGGCGCGGCCCCGGGGGCCGGGGGGCCTCCCCCCGGTGCGGGGGGGCCCCCCGTGCCGGGGAGGGCCTCGGGGGCGCCCCCGAGGCCCTCCGCCGTACCCGGGACTACTTCTTGTAGATCGCCTCGATGTCGGCGGCGTAGTCCTTCAGCACGACGTTGCGCTTGAGCTTGAGCGACGGCGTCAGGTGGCCGCTCTCCTCGGAGAACTCGGTGTCCAGCAGACGGAACTTCTTGACCGCCTCGGCGTGCGAGACGGCCGCGTTGCCGTCGTCCACCGCGCTCTGGAGGGCGGCCAGCAGGTCCGGGTCCTCGGCGAGGTCGGCGACGGTGGCGCCGGCGGGCTTGCCGTTGAGCTCCTTCCACTTGGGGAAGAAGTCCTGGTCGACGGTGATCAGGCAGGCGATGAAGGGCTTGCGGTCGCCGACTACCATGACCTCGCCGACCAGGGCGTGGGCCCGGATCCGGTCCTCGATGACGGCGGGGGCGACGTTCTTGCCGCCGGCCGTGACGAGGATCTCCTTCTTGCGGCCGGTGATGGTCAGGTAGCCGTCGGAGTCCAGCGAGCCGATGTCGCCGGTGGCGATCCAGCCGTCCTTGAGGGTGTCGGCGGTGGCCTCGGGGTTGTTCCAGTAGCCGGTGAAGACGTGCGGGCCCTTGAAGAAGACCTCGCCGTCCTCGGCGATCCGCACGGAGGCGCCGGGCACCGGCTGGCCGACCGTACCGATCTTCTGCTTGTCCCAGGGGTTGAAGGTGGTGGCCGCGCAGGTCTCCGTCAGGCCGTAGCCCTCCAGGACGGTGAAGCCGATGCCCCGGTAGAAGTGGCCCAGGCGCTCGCCGAGCGGGGCGCCGCCGGAGATGGCGTGGGTGGCCCGGCCGCCGAGGGCGGCGCGCAGCTTGCTGTAGACCAGCTTGTCGAAGACGGCGTGCTTGAGCCGCAGCACCAGCCCGGCGCCGCCGGCGTCCAGCGCCCGGCTGTAGGCGATCGCGGTGTCGGCGGCCTTGTCGAAGATCTTGCCCTTGCCGTCGGCCTGGGCCTTGGCGCGGGCGGTGTTGTAGACCTTCTCGAACACCCTGGGCACGCCCAGGACCAGGGTCGGCTTGAAGGAGGCCAGTTCGGCGGTGACGTTCCGGACGTCGGAGACGTGGCCGAGCTTGATCGGGGCCATCGCCGGGGCGATCTCGACGATCCGGGCGAACACGTGGGCCAGCGGCAGGAAGAGCAGGACGGAGCTCTCGCCGAGGCGGAACAGCGGGGCCAGGCGCTCGACGACGTTGCCGCACTCGGCCAGGAAGTTGCCGTGCGTCAGCTGACAGCCCTTCGGGCGGCCGGTGGTGCCCGAGGTGTAGACGATGGTGGCGACGTCGTCGGGGCCGGCGATCCGGCGGCGCTCGTGGATCGTCGCGTCCGGGACGTCCTGCCCGGCCGCGGCCAGCGCGGCGATCGCCCCGCCCTCGATCTGCCAGGTGTGCTCGAGCTCCGGCAGCCGGTCGCGGACCCCGTCGACCACCCGGACGTGCTGGTCGGTCTCGGTGATCACGGCGACGGCGCCGGAGTTGCCGAGGATCCACTCGACCTGCTCGGCGGAGGAGGTCTCGTACACCGGCACGGTGATCGCGCCGGCCGTCCAGATCGCGAAGTCCAGCAGCGTCCACTCGTACCGGGTGCGGGACATGACGGCCACCCGGTCGCCCGGCTCGACGCCCGAGGCGATCAGGCCCTTGGCGGCGGCGTGCACCTCGGCCAGGAACTGGACCGACGTCAGGTCCTGCCACTGGCCGTCCACCTTGCGGCTGAGCACGGCGACGTCCGGGTGCTCCTCGGCGTTCCGGTGCACCGGGTCGGCGAGGTTGCCGCCGCTCGGTACCTGGTAGAGGGCCGGAAGGCTGAAGTCGAGCAAGACTGCTCCTCGTTCGCGACGCTGCGGGACGGCAGGACGTTACTGCCCGGTAGGCAGCTTCGACCAGAGGGGTCGGCCCCGGTGTTCGAAGTGTCACACCCGGCCGGGTCCGACCAGGCCGTGACCGGGTCGTTCGAATGGCACCCTAGTGCAGCGCACGGCGACCGGCCGGTAACAGGCCCGGCCACCCGGCGCCCGCCCGCCCCGCGGCCGCCCGTCGGGCACGGACCGCGCCGCCGCGGCGCCCGCCGGGCGCGATAGCCTGCTCCGGGCGGACCCGGGCCGAGCGCGCCCCGGCCGGACCGGCAGGCAGAGGGACGAGGCGGAGGGCCATTCCATGGCGGAGCACACCAGGTCGAGCATCACCATCGACGCGACCCCGGCCACGGTCATGGCCGTGATCGCCGACTTCGCCGCCTACCCGGCCTGGACCGGGGAGGTCAAGGAGATCGAGGTCCTGGCGGCCGGCGAGGACGGCCGCGCCGCCGAGGTCCGGCTGCTGCTCGACGCCGGCGCCATCCGCGACGAGCACGTCCTCGCCTACACCTGGGACGGCGACCGCGAGGTCTCCTGGACCCTCGTCCGCAGCCAGATGCTCCGCTCGCTGGACGGCTCCTACACCCTCGCCCCGCTGGCCGGCGGCCGCACCGAGGTCACGTACCAGCTCGCCGTGGACGTCAAGATCCCGATGCTCGGCATGATCAAGCGCAAGGCCGAGAAGGTCATCATCGACCGCGCCCTGGCCGGTCTGAAGAAGCGCGTCGAAGGCTGACGCGACCGAACGGGGGACGGACGGCATGACGGCGACACGCACCATCCTGGTCAGCGGCGACGCGGGGGCGCCCACGGTCGCCGCCGCCACCGCCCTGCACGCCGCCCGGCGCGGTCACCGCACCTGGCTGCTGGCCGCCGACGACCCGCACCGGGCCCTGGACGCGGCCCTCGGTACCCGGCTGGAACCCGAACCGGTCCTCCACGCGCCGGGCCTGACCGTCTCCCGGATCGACGAGCAGGCCGCCTTCCGCTACGCCGTCGGCGCGCTCACCGGCCGGCTCAAGCCCGCCCTCGACCTGCTCGGCGCCGAACAGCTCGACCCCGAGGAGCTCACCGCCCTCCCCGGCATCGCCCGGCTCGCCCTGCTGCGCGCCCTGCCCGCCGCCGACCAGGACGTCCTGGTCGTGCTCGCCCCGCCGCCCGCCGAGCTGATCGCCACCCTCGCCCTGCCCGAGCAGCTCGCCCGCTACCTGGACCGGCTCGTCCCCGAGCAGCGGCAGGCCGCCCGGGCGCTGCGCCCGCTGCTGGCCGGGCTGGCCGGCGTCCCGATGCCCGCCGACTGGCTGTACGAGGGGCGCACCAAGGCCACCGCGGCGCTCGCCGAGTCCCGTGCCGCGATCACGGACGCCGGCACCAGCGTCCGGCTGGTCGTCCCGGCCGACGCTCACCCGTACCGCGAGCTGCGCCGGATCCGGGCCGGACTCGCGCTGCACGGGCACCGGCCGGACGCCGTCGTGGTGCACGGCGCGCTGCCCGGGGCCGCGGCCTCCTCGCCCGACCCCTGGCTGGCCGCCCTGGCCCGGCGCCGGCAGGAGGAGCTGACCGGGCTCGCCGCCGAGACCGACGCCCCGGTGCTGGTCACCGGCCTGGCCGAGGCCACCCTGGAGGCCGTCGCCGACCGGCTCTACGGGGACGGGGAAGGGCCCGGGCGGCTCGCCCCCGAGCCCTGGCTCGTCGAGGACCGGCTCGCCGAGGAGGGCCTGCTGGTCTGGCACCTCGACCTGCCCGGCGCCGACCGCTCCGAGCTGGACCTGGTCCGCCGGGGCGACGAACTGGTGGTCGGACTCGGCACCCACCGCCGGGTGCTCGCCCTGCCGTCCGCGCTGCGACGCTGCACGGTGGCCGGGGCGGGGCTGCACGACGGGGTGCTCTCGGTGCGGTTCGCACCCGACCCGGCGCTCTGGCCCCGGGGCTGACGGGGGTTCGGCGGAGGGCCGGCAGGGCGCCCTTGGGGGTTCGGCGGGGGTTCGGCGGCTTTTCCGGCTGCCCGGCCGGTCGGGTAGCGTCGGGCCGAAGGGCCGCGGGGTGCGGCCACGGCCGAGGAGGCGCCCGCGATGACCAGCACCGACGACCGCACCGAGCGCGACGACCGCACCGAGCCCGGCGGTGGGCAGGGTGGCGGACAGGACGGCCAGGGGCACCCGTTCGGGCCGGAACTGGGCCCGCTGGTGGACGAGGTGCGCCGGTTCGCCGGTGCGCTCGGCGAGAAGGCCCAGGAGGCGAGCGCCACCACCCTGATCACCCTCTCCGGGCTGGCCGACCGGCTGCGCACCCAGCAGCCGGAGGTCTACTCCCACCTCGCCGCCGCCGGCACCGGGCTCGCCGCCGCGGGCGCCGAGCTGCTGGCCGCCTACCGCGCCGCCGTGGCCGGGCACGAGAGCCGCTGGACCGCAGGGCCGGGCGCGCCGACCGAGCGGATCGACCTCGACGGCGACCTCGACGGCGACCTCGACGGCGACCTCGACGGTGATCTTGACGAGGGCCTTGACGAGGCTGACGGGCCGTCCGCCAAGCAGTGAAACCGTGACTTCCGGAGGGTGATCGTCCTGCTCTCGTCCGTCACGAAGAAGGAGATTAGATACGACTTTTGAAGCATCGCGGCCCGGTTGGCCCGAGACTGTCTTCGGATAATGTATGCGAGGCTGTGTACGGGGGCCGGGACGGGCGGTAGCGTTCCGTCCAGCGGAACGAGTGAATAGCTGAGGGACACATGGCTCTGACCATCGGCGTCGATGTCGGCGGGACCAAGATCGCGGCAGGCGTGGTCGACGAGGCGGGCGCGATCCTGGCCCGGACCAGGGTGCCCACCCCGGCCGACCCGCAGTGGGCGGTCGACGCCATCGCGCAGGCCGTGCGCGAGCTGAAGGACGAGCACCCCGGTGTCACGGCGGTGGGTGTCGGCGCCCCCGGCTTCGTCGACAGCAACCGCTCCACCGTGATCTTCGCTCCCAACATCGACTGGGAGAACGAGCCGCTGCGCGGCCGGATCGAGGAGCTCACCGGCCTGTCCACCGTCGTCGAGAACGACGCCAACTGCGCGGCCTGGGCCGAGTTCCGCTTCGGTGCGGCCACCGACCACCGCGACATGGTGCTGATCACCGTCGGCACCGGCATCGGCGGCGGCATCGTCCTGGACGACCGGCTCCACCGCGGCCGCTTCGGCGTGGCCGGCGAGATCGGCCACCTCAACATGGTCCCCGACGGCCTGCTCTGCGGCTGCGGCGGCAAGGGCTGCTGGGAGCAGTACGGCTCCGGGCGCGCGCTGCGCCGCTACGGCCGGGAGAAGGCCGCCGCCGACCCGCGGCGCGGCCACCGGATGCTGGAGCTCAACGACGGCGTGGCCGAGACCATCCGCGGCATCCACATCACCCAGGCCGCGGAGGAGGGCGACCCGCTCGCCCTGGAGTGCTACGCCGAGCTGGCCGACTGGCTGGGCCGCGGCATGGCCGACCTCGCCGCGCTGTTCGACCCGGGCGTCTTCGTGCTCGGCGGCGGCGTCTCCGACTCCGGCCGGCTGCTGCTCGACCCGGTCGCCAAGGCCTTCGAGCACTACCTGACCGGCGGGGTGCACCGCCCGCGCGCCGAGGTCGTGCTGGCCTCGATGGGCTCCGCCGCCGGCATCGTCGGTGCGGCGGACCTCGCCCGCACCGCCTGAGCCCCTCCCAGCCCGCCGGCGGCGGTGCGACCGGGCCCCGACCGATCCCGGACGCACCGCCGCCGTCGCACGTCCCGGCCCGGCCGCGTACGGTCGGATCGATCCGGTGACCGCCCAGGGGAGGACCATGAGCGCCGCGACCACGACCACCGCGACGGGGACCGCCGCCGCCACCGCGACCGCGCCCGCGAGCGCCGCACGGTCCGAGCCGCTGCCGCCGCCCGGACCGGGCCGGCTGCGCCTGCTCAGCTACAACGTCCGCTCGCTGCGCGACGACCGGCGCGCGCTGGCCCGGGTGATCCGGGCCTGCGAGCCGGACGTGGTCTGCATCCAGGAGTCCCCGCGCTACTGGCGGCCCGAGGGCCAGGCAGCCTGGCTGGCCCGGAGCACCGGCACGGCCGTGCTGGCCGGCGGCGGCCGCACCGCCGCCGGTCCGCTGCTGCTCGGCCGGCCCGGCGCGGTGGAGCTGCTGGAGGTGCACGACCGGCTGTTGCCCAAGACCCGCGGCCTGCACGCCCGGGGCTTCGCCGGCGCGCTGCTGCGGCTGCCCGGCACGGCGCCGTTCAGCGTCACCAGCTGCCACCTCAGCCTGGACCAGGAGGAGCGGTACGGGCAGTTCGAGCTGCTGCTCGATCAGCTCCGGATCACCGAACTCGGCGTCGTGGCAGGGGACTTCAACGAGCACCCGGACGGGCCGGGCTGGCGGCTGCTGGCCTCCCGGCTCCAGGACGGGTACCCGACCGCGCCCTGGGGAGGCGAGTTCACCTCCGTACCGGAGCGCCCCTACCAGCGGATCGACGCGGTCTTCGCCACGCCCGGGATCACCGTCCTCGGCTGCGGGGTGCCGCACGGGCTGCCGGGCGTCACCGAGGCCGACCTGCGGGCCGCGACCGACCACCTGCCCGTGCTCGCCGTCCTCGAACTGCCGACGAGCCGGCCGGTCGGCTAGCCGAAGGAGCCGGGCGGACGGTCGGCCGGACGCCCGGTCAGACGACCGCGCCGTGGTCCGGGTCCTCCGGCTCGTCCTCGTCGCGGTCCTTCATCCGCGCGACCAGGGTGACGAAGCCGCCGAGGAAGGCGGTGATCCCGACCCAGGCGGGCCAGCCGGAGATCTCCCGCCAGACCACCGCGTCGATCAGCAGCAGCGCCGGGCCGCCGAGCACGGCCAGCCAGGCGAACTTGGCGGTCACGTCGGCGGCCGGCAGCGGCGGGGGCTCCGGCGGAACGAAGTGCCCCTCGTCGGTCTCCTCGGCCAGCTCGAAGTCGCGCGGGCCCGCGCCGCCGGCCGGCATCACCGGGCGGCCGGAGCGGGGGCGGGGCTGCGGGGCGAGGTCGGAGAGGTCGTCCTGGTCGCCGCGGCCGCCGGTGCCGCCGTCCTTGTGGCCGCCCTTGAGCTCGTTCTGCGCCCGGAGGTTCTCGACCTCCGGCCAGTTCGGGTTGTTGAGGTCGACCGGGTCGTCGAACTGGGCCACCAGGGCGGCGAAGATCGCGTCCTGCTCGGCCTGGCTGCGCTCGGGCGCGCGGCGCGGACGGCGCTCGGCGGCGTCGGCCGCGGCCTCCCCCGCGGAGCCGGCGGCGGCGTCCTTGACGGGCGGGGGCGTCGCGGCGCCCTCCGGGCCGGTACGGTCCGTCGGCGCACCGCCCGGGGTGGCGGCGTTCGTCCCGCCGTCCTTGGTCGCGCCGTCCTCGCGGGGAGTCTCGTCCCCGCCGCCCGCCGTGCTGCTCTCGTGCACTTCCGGCCCTTCAGCCATGGTGATCGTCGGATTCGACCCGGGTGACGCCCGCCGCGTGCGCGGGGGCCAGCCGTTGGATGAAGTCCTGGCTCGCCGCGAATATTTCCGCCGCGTCGTGGTCCAGCGTCGCGACGTGGAAGCTGCGCTGGCACAGCCGTTCCGTCACGTCCGTCGAGGATATCCGCGCCAGTACCAGTTCCGAGTTGGCCGGCGAGACGACGTGGTCCTGCGGGCTGTGGAAGAGCAGCACGGGCTGGGTCACCTCCGGAAGCAGCCGCTGGACCTCCTGCCACAGCCGGCTCAGCGACCAGGCGGCGTGCAGCGGGGTGCGGTCGTAGCCGACCTCGACCGAACCGGGCCGGGCGATGTCGTTGGCGACCCCGGGCCGGCTGGGCAGCAGGTGGCGCAGCACCGGCAGCAGCACGCTCGCGGGGGTGTCCGAGCGCACCGACGGGTTGACCAGCACCAGGCCGGAGACCGTCGGCCCGTGCAGCGCGGCGAGCCGCAGCGCCAGCGCGCCGCCCATCGACAGCGCGCAGACGAAGACCTGCTCGCACTCCTCGGCGAGCGCCAGCAGCTCGCGCTCCACCTCCGCGTACCAGTCCTCCCAGCGGGTGATCTGCATGTCCTGCCAGCGCGTGCCGTGCCCGGGCAGCAGCGGCAGCGAGACGGTGAAGCCGGCCGCCGCCAGCTCCTCGGCCCACGGCCGCATCGACTGCGGCGAGCCGGTGAAGCCGTGGCAGAGCAGCACCCCCACCGGTCCGCCCTGGTGGCGGTACGGCTCGGCACCGGGCAGCAACGGCATGGCGGACTCCTTCGCGGGCGGATGGCGCTGGGGGAGGGGACGCTGGAGGGGGTGGTGCTGCGAAATCGCATCGTCCCACGCCCCGCGCCGGGTCGTACACCCCCTGCGAAACGGGCCGGGCACGGCCCTACGGCGGGGGCGGGCACAGCGGACGGCCGCGGGGCATTAGGATCGACCGGTCCGCATAACAGGAGGCCCGGGTTGTTCTACCGACTGATGAAGATGATCGTCGCGCCACTGCTTCGGATCTTCTTCCGGCCCTGGATCGAGGGCGAGGAGAACATCCCCACCGAGGGTGCGGCGATCATCGCGAGCAACCACCTGTCCTTCTCGGACTCGTTCTTCTTCCCCGCGCTGATCAAGCGCCGGGTCACCTTCATCGCGAAGGCCGAGTACTTCAACACCCCGGGCCTCAAGGGCCGGCTGACCGCCGCGTTCTTCAAGGGCGTCGGCCAGCTGCCGGTGGACCGCTCGGGCGTGCGCGGGGCCGGTGAGGCCGCGATCCGCAGCGCCGTCGCGGTGCTGGAGGGCGGCGAGCTGTTCGGCGTCTACCCGGAGGGCACCCGTTCGCCCGACGGCAAGCTGTACCGCGGCAAGGTCGGCGGCCTGGCCCGCGTCGCGCTGGCCACCGGCGCCCCGGTGATCCCGGTCGCCATGATCGACACCGAGAAGGTGCAGCCGCCCGGCCAGGTGGTCCCCAACTTCGGCATCCGCCCCGGCATCCGGATCGGCCGCCCGCTGGACTTCTCCCGCTACCACGGCATGGAGAACGACCGCTTCATCCTCCGTTCGGTGACGGACGAGGTGATGTACGAGATCATGCGGCTCTCCGGCCAGGAGTACGTGGACATCTACGCGACCGCCGCCAAGCGCCAGATCGCCGAGGACAAGAAGAAGGCCGACGCCGAGCGCCGGGCCGCTGCCAAGGCGGAGAAGGCGGAGGCCGCCGAGGCCGAGAAGGCGGAGAAGGCGGAGAAGGCCGCCGAGGCGGAGAAGGCCGCCGGGTCGGGCACCTCGGAGAAGCCGAAGCAGGAGAAGCCGGAGTAGGCGCCCGGGCGGCCGTTCGGCCGCTTGGCCGGCCCGGACCGGGCCCAGGGGAGGGGCGGGGCGGATGACGGACGACGGGGGCAGAGTCGGCGCGGTCGGCGGCACGCTGGCGGCCGGCGGCATGTCCGTCGAGCTCCCGCTGTGGAAGGCGATCTCCTACTTCCGGGTGCTGGCCCTGTGCTACGCCCTGCTGCGGTACTTCAACTCGTACCTGCACTTCCTGCACCCGGTGGCCGGCTGGATCTTCCTCGGCGCGCTGACCCTGTGGACCCTGGCCAGCACCCGGGCCTTCGCCAACCCGCAGCGCTGCACCTGGTACGTCCTGGGCACCGACCTCACCCTCGCCGTCACCGGCATCGTGATGAGCGGCATGACCGACTCCCCGGCCCGGATCAGCCACGGCGCGCCCACCCTGCCGACCATCTGGGCGGCCGGTACGGTGCTGGGCTTCGCCGCGAAGGGCGGCTGGCGCCCGGCGGCGGCCTCGGGCTCGGTGATCGGGGTCGCCAACATCCTCGGCCACGGCGGGCCGACCGGCGACAACATCCACAACATCGTGCTGCTGATGGTGGCCGGCTGCGCGATCGGCTACGTGATCGAGCTGGCCCGGGCCAGCGAGGCCACCCTCACCCGGGCGCTCCAGGTGGAGGCGGCCACCCGGGAGCGCGAGCGGCTCTCCCGGGACATCCACGACGGGGTGCTCCAGGTGCTCGCCCTGGTCCAGCGGCGCGGGGCGGAGCCGAGCGGGCGGACGGCCTCCGGCGCGGACCTCGCCGAGCTCGGCCGGCTGGCGGGTGAGCAGGAGCGCGCGCTGCGGGCGCTGATGACGGGCGGTCCGCTGCCCGACGGGCACGCCCCGGGGGCCGGGGCCGCCCGGCCGTCGGACCCGGACGCGCCGCGCGACCTCACCGCGCTGCTGCGCCCGTACGCGGACGAGCGGATCACGCTCTCCGCCCCCGGCACCCCGGTGCTGCTGCCCGGCCAGGCGGCGGGCGAGCTCGCGGCGGCCGTCGGCGCGGCCGTCGACAACGTGCGCAGGCACGCGGGGGAGCGGGCCCGGGCCTGGATCCTGGTCGAGGACGAGCCGGAGGCCGTCACGGTCGGCATCCGCGACGACGGCCCCGGCTTCGCCCCCGGTCGGCTGGGCGAGGCGGAGCGGGCGGGCCGGCTCGGCGTCTGCCAGTCGATCCGCGGCCGGCTGCTGGACCTCGGCGGCACGGCCGAGCTGTACTCGGCGCCCGGGGAGGGCGTCGAGGTCGAACTGCGCGTCCCGAGGAAGGCCACTGCATGACCGACCAGCCGATGACCGATCAGCCGACCGCCGACCGGCCGGTGCGGGTGATGGTGGTGGACGACCACCCGATGTGGCGGGACGCCGTCTCGCGCGACCTCGCCGAGGCCGGACTGGACGTGGTGGCCACCGCGGGCGACGGCGAGGAGGCCGTGCGCCGGGCCCGTGCCTGCACCCCCCAGGTGGTCGTGCTGGACCTCAACCTGCCCAGCCTGCCCGGTGCCGAGGTGTGCCGTCAGGTGGTCGCGCACGACCCGGCGGTACGGGTGCTGGTGCTGTCGGCCAGCGGGGAGCACCAGGACGTGCTGGAGGCGGTGAAGTCCGGCGCGACCGGCTACCTGGTGAAGTCGGCCGGGCGCGAGGAACTGCTGGACGCGGTGCGCCGGACGGCCGTCGGCGACGCGGTGTTCACCCCGGGCCTGGCCGGCCTGGTGCTCGGCGAGTTCCGCCGGCTGGCCGCCGAACCGGCCCCGGCCTCGGCGCCCGCCGCCCCGCGGCTGACCGCCCGGGAGACCGAGGTGCTGCGGCTGGTGGCCAAGGGGCTGTCCTACCGGCAGATCGCCGACCGGCTGGTGCTGTCGCACCGGACGGTGCAGAACCACGTGCAGAACACGCTCGGGAAGCTCCAGCTGCACAACCGGGTGGAGCTGGTCCGGTACGCCATCGAGCAGGGCCTGGACGACGAGATCTGAGGGCCCGGGACCGGGCGGCGCACGGCCCCGGCCAGGGCACGTCCGGCCTGCGGCCCCGACCGGCGCACGTCCGCGGCCCCCGGGCGGGTCCGCCCGGGGACCGCGCCGCCGGCTCAGCGCAGCGCGGCCGTCGCCTCGCGCAGCAGGCCCGCCACGATGTCGACCCCGTCGTGGGTGAGCACCGACTCCGGGTGGAACTGGAGCCCCGCGAAGCCGTGCCCGCGCAGCGCGTGCACGTCGCCGGTGACGGCGTCCCGGGCGACCTCGACGCCCTCGGCGGCGAGCCGTGCCTCGTCGGCGTCCGAGCAGCGCGCGGTGAAGGTGTTGTAGAAGCCGACCGTCCGCTTCTCGCCGAACAGGTCGACGCGCTCCTGCGCGCCCTGGTACGGGACGGCCTTGCGGCCCAGGGCGAGCCCGAGTTCGGCGGCCAGCAGCTGGTGGCTCAGGCAGACCGCGAGCAGCGGCGAGGTACGGGCGCCGGAGCGGACGGCGGCCAGCGCGTCCGCGACGATCGGCCGCAGCAGCAGCATCTTGGGGTCGTCCGCGAGTGCCGGGTCGCCCGGGCCGGGGCCGAGCACCAGCGTGCCCCGGTGCGCGGCGACCCGCTCGCGCAGCCCCGGCTCGTCGTACCGGGCCACCGTCACCCGGTGGCCGAGCGAGCCGAGCAGGTGGGAGAGCATCGAGGTGAAGGTGTCCTCGCCGTCCACGACCAGGGTCGGCTCGGCCTCGGTGATCTCGGCCGGCTGCTGCATCCGCAGCCAGAACGGCGCCAGGTCGGCCCGGCGGGCGTCCAGGGCGGCCTGCACCCGGTGGTCGTCGGCGAGCCGGGGCCCGACCGGGTGGGGCAGCCGGGCGGGCGCGGGCCGGGCGCCGATCGCGGTGAGCACCCCGGCGGCCTTGGCGTGGGTCTCGGCGACCTCGGACTCCGGCACGGAGTGGCGCACCAGGGTGGCGCCGACCCGGACGACCAGTCGGCCGGTGGCCGAGTCGATGTCGGCGGTGCGGATGCAGATCGGCGAGTCCAGCAGCTGCCCGCCGCTGGCGGAGCGGCCGATCAGGGCGAGCGCGCCGGAGTAGTAGCCGCGCCCGGTGGGCTCGTAGCGCTTGATCACCCGGGTCGCGTTCTCGACCGGACTGCCCGTGACGGTCGCGGCGAACATCGTCTCGCGGAGCACCTCGCGGACGTCCAGCGAGGTGCGCCCGCGCAACTCGTACTCGGTGTGGGCGAGGTGGGCCATCTCCTTGAGCCGGGGCCCGAGCACCTGGCCGCCGAGGTCGCCGACGGTGCACATCATCTTGAGCTCCTCGTCCACGACCATGGTGAGCTCCTCCAGCTCCTTGGGGTCGTGCAGGAACTGGAGCAGCGAGTCGAGGTCGGAGCCGCCGGCCGGGTAGCGGTAGGTGCCGGAGATCGGGTTCATCACGACGGTGCCGCCGCTCTGCCGGACGTGCACCTCGGGGGAGGCGCCGACCAGATAGCGGCCCGGCCCGCCTCCGGCAGGACGGTCACCGGTGAACACCAGGAAGGTCCAGTACGCGCCACGCTCCTGCTCCAGCAGCCGGCGGAAGAGCGTCAGCGCGAGCTCGGGCCCGAAGTCCTCCAGCGTCGCGTGGAAGTCGCGCCGGATCACGAAGTTGGCGCCCTCGCCGTTGCCGATCTCGTCGCGGATCACCCGGCGCACGATCGACGCGTACGAGTCGTCGTCCACGTCGAACCCGCCACCGGCAAGTGAGACCGGCAACTTCGGTAGGGCGTAGGTGAATTCGGCCAACGGCAGGGTGTGTTGCTCGGTCACCGAGAGGGCCTGCAGGGGGGTGCCGTCGTCGTGCGCCTCGAAGCCGCGCTCGCGGATCTGGCGGTACGGCACGAGCGCGAGCAGGTCGTGCACCGGGCCGCCGCCGGCCGGTGCGCCGCTGCGCACGGGCAGGTCGGCGAGGTGTTCGTAGCTGTCGACGGTGCCCAGCAGCACCTCGACGGTGTCCGGGCTGAGCCGGGGCGTGCGGCGGTGCAGCAGGGCGAACGCGGGGGCGTCCGGGCCGGTGAGACGGGTGAGCAGGTCGACGGCGGTGGTCACGGGAACGGCATCCTTCCGGGTGGACTGGCTGAGAGGCGGTGCAAGGTCCGCTCCCGGAGGGCCGTCTGCTCAGACGCCGACGGCCGCCCCGAGGGGCGGCCGTCGTGTTCGTCTAGGAACGCGCCATCTGTGGGCCACCCTTGGGGGAGGCCCACCACCAGGAGTGGGTGTGGGGCGCGTGCATGGTCCGAGCGTAGCGGATGGGCCGGGACGAGTGAGGGGCATCACCTCTTTGTCCGAGATGTGTCTCATCCCTCGGGCAATACGCACGAGTCACTCCCGTCACCCCGTAGCCTTGGCCATGTGACCGCTACGACTGAGACATCGAGGGCTACCCATTCCTGGGAGTCCCTGCCCGCGGCGCAGCAGCCTGAATGGCCGGACCAAGAGGCTCTGCGCAAGACCCTTGCCGAGCTCGCCTCCTATCCGCCGCTCGTCTTCGCCGGCGAGTGCGACCAGCTGCGCGCCCGGCTCGGAGCCGTGGCGCGCGGGGAGGCCTTCCTCCTCCAGGGTGGTGACTGCGCCGAGGCCTTCGACGGTGTCTCGGCGGAGCACATCCGCAACAAGCTGAAGACGCTGCTCCAGATGGCCGCCGTGCTGACCTACGCGGCCTCGGTGCCGGTGGTGAAGGTCGGCCGCATCGCGGGCCAGTACTCCAAGCCGCGCTCCAAGTCGACCGAGACCCGCGACGGCGTGACCCTGCCGGTCTACCGCGGCGACTCGGTGAACGGCTTCGAGTTCACCCCCGAGTCCCGCATCCCGGACCCGGAGCGCCTGAAGCGGATGTACAACGCGTCCGCCGCGACGCTCAACCTGGTGCGCGCGTTCACCACCGGTGGTTACGCGGACCTGCGCCAGGTGCACGCCTGGAACCAGGACTTCGTCCGCAACTCGCCGGCCGGCCAGCGCTACGAGCAGCTCGCCCGGGAGATCGACAACGCCCTGGCGTTCATGAGCGCCTGCGGCGTGGTGCCGGAGGAGTTCAAGGCGGTCGAGTTCTTCTCCTCGCACGAGGCGCTGGTCCTCGACTACGAGACCGCGCTGACCCGCGTGGACTCGCGCACCGGCGAGCTGTACGACGTCTCCGGCCACATGGTGTGGATCGGCGAGCGCACCCGGCAGCTGGACCACGCGCACATCGAGTTCGCCTCCAAGATCCGCAACCCGATCGGCGTCAAGCTCGGCCCGACCACCTCGGTGGACGACGCGCTCGCCCTGATCGAGAAGCTGGACCCGGAGCGCGAGCCGGGCCGCCTGACCTTCATCACCCGGATGGGCGCGGGCAAGATCCGCGACCACCTGCCCACCCTGGTGGAGAAGGTCACCGCCTCCGGCGCCAAGCCGGTGTGGATCTGCGACCCGATGCACGGCAACACCTTCGAGGCCTCCAGCGGGCACAAGACCCGCCGCTTCGACGACGTCCTGGACGAGGTCAAGGGCTTCTTCGAGGTGCACCGCGCACTCGGTACCCACCCGGGCGGCATCCACGTGGAGCTGACCGGTGACGACGTCACCGAGTGCGTCGGCGGCGGCGACGAGGTCATGGTGGACGACCTGCACCAGCGCTACGAGACGGCCTGCGACCCGCGCCTCAACCGCAGCCAGTCGCTGGACCTGGCGTTCCTGGTGGCGGAGATGTACCGCGGCCAGTAGGCCCGGTGCCCGTCGGATGTGACGAAGGCCCCTCCGGATTCGGTGTTCCCGAGCCCGGAGGGGCTTTTTCGTGCCCGTTCCGCCAGGTAAGGTAAGCCTCAGTGAACTAAGGCTGACCTTAGTCAAGATCCACTCCGCTCCACTCCCGGGAGAGACCGCGATGTACGTGTGCATGTGCCATGCGGTCACCGAGGACCAGGTGAAGAAGGCGATCGACGGCGGTGCCAGCACTCCGCGCCAGATAGCCAAGGGCTGCCGGGCCGGCACCGACTGCGGATCCTGCGTGCGCCGCATCCAGGCGCTGCTCGGCGAGCACGGCGCCCGCCCCTGCCCGACCGCCCGGCTGGCCGCGAAGCTCGGCCTCGCGGACCCGGGGGCCCCGGAGGCTTCGCCCGGCCCGGTGGCCCCGGCGGGTCCGTCGGCCCCGGCCCGGGCTCCGAAGGTCGCCCCGGTGGTGTCGCTGCGGGTGGCCTGAGCCGTCCGGGTGACCCGAGCAGCCCGACCGGGCCGAGGCGCCCGGGTGGTCGGCCTCAGGATTCCGGCTGCTCGATGACCTGGGCGATGTAGAGGGCCTCGCCGAGCTTCTCCAGCAGCTCCAGCTGGGTGTCGAGGTAGTCGATGTGGTGCTCCTCGTCGGCCAGGATGTCCTCGAAGATGTTCGCCGAGGTGACGTCGTTCTTGGCCCGCATCACCACGATCCCGCGCTTGAGCCGGTCGATCGCCTCGACCTCGATCTGGCGGTCCGCCTCGAACATCTCCTTGACCGTCTGGCCGATCCGGACGTGGAACAGCCGCTGGTAGTTGGGCAGCCCCTCCAGGAACAGGATCCGGTCGGTGAGCGTCTCGGCGTGCTTCATCTCGTCGAAGGACTCGTGCCGGGTGTACTTGGCGAGCTTCGTCCAGCCGAAGTTCTCCTGCATCTTGGCGTGCAGGAAGTACTGGTTGATCGCGGTCAGCTCGGCGGTGAGCTGCTCGTTGAGGAAATCGATGACCTCGGGATCGCCCTGCATGGTGACGCCTCCTGCACTCGTGCTGCCGTGTGTCCTGGTGCTGAGTCCTGCGTGTGTCCTGCGCTGCGCATCCTGGCACCGCTTTGGGAGGAAATTCCAGTAAGTTCACACTCACCAGGACATGTGGCGGAATATCCGATTCATGGCGAAACCCGCTGGTGGGCGTCCGACCACTGGTCCGTACGCGCCGGGGCGCGAATCCGTGCAGAGGGGCGCGCGTCGAGGCACGCCCGCCGTCTGTCACCATGGATCCATGGGTCAGTCGAAACACGAACCATCTCCGCCGTCTGACCCGAGGCTCCCCCCGGGCCAGCGCGCGCAACGCGGCTGGCCCGCCCTGCACTACGGGCCGGTGCCCCGCTTCAAGCCGCTGACCTGGGACCTCCAGGTGTTCGGCGCCACCGCCTCGGCGGAGAAGCACAGCTGGGACTTCGAGGCCTTCAGCGCCCTGCCGCGCAGCACCGTCGTCGGGGACATGCACTGCGTGACCAAATTCTCGGTGCTCGGCAACGAGTGGACGGGCGTGTCGGCCGCCGCCGTGCTCGACCTGGTGCCCCCGGCGCCGGGCGTCACCCACGTCATGGTCTGGGCCGAGTACGGCTACAGCGCCAACCTGCGGCTGGCCGACTTCGCCGACCCCCACACCCTGCTCGCCACCCACCGCAACGGCGAGGCGCTCACCGCCGAGCACGGCTTCCCGGTCCGGCTGGTGGTGCCGCGGCTGTACGCCTGGAAGGGCCCCAAGTGGGTGCGTGCGGTGGAGTACATGCGGGCCGACCGGCGCGGTTTCTGGGAGGAACGCGGCTACCACAACCTCGCCGACCCCTGGCGCGAGCAGCGCTACTCCTACCAGGAGGAGCCCGGCGACGGGCCGCTGCGCTGACCCCGCCGCGCTGACCCCGCTGCGCTGACCCCGCCGCGCTGACCCCGCTGCGCTGACCCCGCCGCGCTGACCCCGCTGCGCTGACCCCGCCGCGGAGGCCGGGCAGGCTCTAGAACAGCGAGAACTTCACCGTCACCGTGCTGCGCTGCGGGCGCCGCTCGCCCGCCGCCGGGCTCTGGCCGGAGGACGTGACCGCCCCGAACACGTCCCAGCCGCTGGTCTGCATGGTGAAGCCCGCCGCCTGGAGCGCCTTCTGCGCCTCGTCCTTGCTCATCCCGGTGACGTTCGGGACGGGCACCATGCCCTTGCTGACCACCAGCGAGACCGCGGAGTTCTCCTGCAGCAGCTGCCCGGCCGCCGGCGAGCTGCTGATCACCGAGCCCTCGGGCACCGTGTCGTCGTAGGTCTCGGTCACGTTGCCCCTGGTCAGCTGGGCGCCGGTCAGGGCCGTGGCGGCGTCGGCGGCGCTCCTGCCGGCGAGGTCCGGCACCGCGATCCGCTTGGGGCCCTTGGAGACGGTGACGGTGACGCTGTCGCTCTTGCGGGTGCGCGCGCCCACCCCGGGATCGACGGAGATCACCTGCCCGGACGGCACGGACTCGCTGAACACCTCGACGAACCTCCCGTGCAGGCCCTCCTTGTCCAGGACCCGCTGCGCCTCGGCCCGGTCCCTGCCGAGCACGCCCGGCACCGAGCCGTACAGCCCCTCGGAGATCCCGTAGGTGGCGCCGCCGATCGCCAGCACCAGGGCGGCCACCGCGGCCGTCCAGATCAGCGGCTTGCGGGGCAGGCGGCGGCGCGGTGGGGCGGGCCGGCGCCGGTGCACCGGGGTCGGCTCGTCGTACGGGCGGGGCTCGGCGAGCAGCTCGTCCATCAGCTCCGGCGGCATGTCCAGCACGCTGGTGCGTTCGGTCGGCGGGGCGTCGGCGGGCCGCGGCAGCGGCTGGATCACCGAGGTCGGCTCGCTGGTGGGGTAGCGGGGGCTGGGCCGGGTGGAGGCCGGCGGCTCGGCGTCCAGTTCGGCCGGGGCGAGGGTGCGGCGGACCCGCTGGAGGGCCGCGAGCAGCTCGACCGCGTCGTACGGGCGGGCGTCGGCGGTCCGGGCGCAGGCGCCGGCCACTATCGCGTCCA
This sequence comes from Kitasatospora sp. NPDC005856, assembly GCF_040629945.1. Classification (NCBI taxonomy): domain Bacteria; kingdom Bacillati; phylum Actinomycetota; class Actinomycetes; order Kitasatosporales; family Streptomycetaceae; genus Kitasatospora; species Kitasatospora sp. NPDC005856. Next base: position 17,955 of record NZ_JBEXWT010000100.1, read on the forward strand.
GTGCGGGGCCGACGGCGGGGGCGACCAGCGAGGGGGCCGGGACGTCCTCGTGCAGGTGCTTGTACATGACCTGGACGGGATTGTCGCCGGTGTGCGGGCGGCGGCCGGTGAGCATCTCGTACAGCAGGATGCCGGCGGCGTAGACGTCCACCCGCTGGTCGGTGGGGGCGTCCGGGAGGATCTGCTCGGGGGCCAGGTAGGAGACGGTGCCCATGACCGTGCCGCCGGTGGCGGTGGTGGTCGAGGTGGGCGCGCCGTCGGCGGTGCCGAGCACCCGGACCAGGCCGAAGTCGGCGACCTTGACCAGGCCGCCCTCGGTGATCAGCACGTTCTCGGGCTTGACGTCGCGGTGGACCAGCCCGGCCCGGTGGGCGGCGCCGAGCGCGGCCAGGACCGGCTCCAGCACGTCCAGCGCGGCCCGGACGGACAGCGCGCCGCGGTCGCGCAGCAGGTCGCGCAGGGTGCGGCCGGGCACGTACTCCATGGCGAGGAAGACGTGGCCGCCGTCCGCGCCCTGGTCGAAGACGTTGACCACGTTGGGGTGGGTGAGCTTGGCGACGGCCTTGGCCTCGCGGATGAAGCGGGCGGTGAAGCCCTCGTCACCGGCCAGCGAAGGGTGCATCACCTTGAGTGCGACCACGCGGTCCAGGCGGGTGTCGGTGCCCTTGTAGACGGTGGACATCCCGCCGGTCGCGATGCGCTGCTCGACCCGGTACCGGTTGTCGAGCAGGGTACCGATCAGGGGGTCGTGCAGTGCCATGTCCACCCGGCGAGTCTAGACGGGGGACCGATGGCCGGGCCCGGAGGACACCGCCCCCGGGCCCGGCTGTGCCCGGCTTGTGACACGCCGGGGCCTCCGGGCGCGGGCCCGGAACGCGGACTCAGAACGCGGGGTGCTCGCGGGTGTCCAGATCGGCCCGGCCCGCCATCGCGGAGGAGGCCTCGGCGTGGAAGCGGCGCGGGATCCGGCCGGCCCGGTGGGCGAGCCGGCCCGCTTCGGCGGCGTGCCGCATCGCCTCGGCCATCAGCACCGGGTCCTGAGCCCTGGTCACCGCGGAGGCGAGCATCACCGCCGCGCAGCCCAGCTCCATCGCCAGCGCCACGTCGGAGGCGGTGCCGGCGCCCGCGTCCAGGATCACCGGGACGCCCGCACCCTCCACGATCAGCTGGAAGTTGTGCGGGTTGCGGATGCCCAGGCCCGAACCGATCGGCGAGCCCAGCGGCATGACGGCCGCGCAGCCGACGTCCTCCAGCTTGCGGGCCAGCACCGGGTCGTCGTTGGTGTACGGCAGGACGGTGAAGCCGTCGTCGACCAGCGTCTCGGCGGCGTCCAGCAGCTCGATCGGGTCGGGCAGCAGGGTGCGCTCGTCGGCGATCACCTCCAGCTTGACCCAGTCGGTGCCGAGCGCCTCGCGGGCCAGCCGGGCGGTCAGCACGGCCTCGCCGGCGGTGAAGCAGCCGGCCGTGTTGGGCAGCACCCGGATGCCGTTGCGGGTCAGCACGTCGAGCACGGAGCCCTGGGTGGTGGCGTCGACCCGGCGCATCGCGACGGTGGTCAGCTCGGTGCCGGAGGCGAGCAGCGCGCGCTCCAGGACCTCCAGGCTGGGCGCGCCCCCGGTGCCCATGATCAGCCGGGAGGAGAAGGACGTCCCGGCGATGGTCAGCAGGTCGTCGGCCATGGCTCAGCCTCCCTGGACTGCGGTCAGGATCTCGACCCGGTCGCCGCTGTTCAGCGCCGTCCCGGACCACGAACCGCGCGGCACCACGGCCTCGTTGAGCGCGGCGGCGACACCGGTGTTGGCCTTGCTGACGGAGGCCACCACCTCGGCGAGGGTGGTCGTGGCGGACACCCGGCGGGGCTCGCCGTTGACGGTCAGGGCGATCTCGTCCGGGGGGATCTCGTTCGGGGCGATCTCGGTCATGCGGAGGCCTTCGTGGTGGAGTGGTCGGGGGAGAACCGGGTGGGCGTGAACGGCCTTGCGAGGTCCGGGACTTCGCCGGTGGCCAGGTACTCGGAGACCAGGTCGGCGGTCACCGGGGTGAGCAGCACGCCGTTGCGGTAGTGGCCGGTGGCGGCGACCAGCCCGGGCAGCGAAGTCGGGCCCAGCAGCGGGGCGTTGTCCGGTGAGCCGGGGCGCAGCCCGGCGGAGGTCTCCAGCAGCGGGAGTTCGGTGATCCCCGGGACCAATTCGTGGGCGTCGCGCAGGAGTTCGTACACCCCGCCGGCGGTGACGGTGGTGTCGTAGCCCTGCTCCTCGGTGGTCGCGCCGATCACCAGCTCGCCGTTCTCGCGCGGCACCAGGTACAGGTGCTGCCCGCGGACGACGGCACGGACGTTGCGGGAGAGGAACGGGCGGTAGGAGTCCGGGACGCGGAGGCGCAGCACCTGGCCCTTCACCGGGCGGATCGCGGGCAGCACCCCCTCGGGCAGGCCGGGCAGCCGGTGGCTGTGCGGGCCGGCGGCGAGGACGACCCGGTCGGCGCCCACCCGGTCCCCGGTGGAGAGCCGGGCGCCGGTCGCGCGGCCGTCCTCGACCAGCAGCTCGACGGCCTCGGCCGGACGGATCGCGACCCCGGCGCGTTCACAGGCGACGAGCAGGGCCCGGAGCAGCCGGCGGCCGTCCACCTGGTGGTCCTCGGCCACGTGCAGGCCGCCGCGCACGCCGGGCGCGAGCATCGGCTCCAGTCTGCGGGCCTCCCGGCCGGTCAGCCAGGCCGAGTCCAGGCCCAGCCGCTGGTGGAAGGCGTGCAGTTCGCGCAGTTCCTCGCGGTCGTCGGAGTCCAGCGCCACGGCGAGCGTGCCGCAGCGGCGGTAGCCGGTGTCCAGGCCGCCGCTCGCCTCGGTGAGTTCGGCGGCGAAGGCCGCGTACCGCTCGTTCGAGGCCATTCCGAGGCGCAGCAGCGGCTCCTCGCCGTACTGCAGCTCGGTGACCGGGGCGAGCATCCCGGCCGCGACCCGGGCCGCGCCGCCGCCGGGGGTGGGGTCGACCACGACCACGTCGCGCAGGCCGCGCCGCGCGGCGCGCCAGGCGACGGCGAGGCCGATGATGCCCCCGCCGATCACCAGCACGTCGGCGCGGCCGTCTGATGGCAAGCGTGACAAAGCTGCTCTGCTCCCTTCGCCGGTATGACCCGGATCAGGTTCGGACGGTCGCGGGCCGTGTCAGCCCGCCTCTCAGCCCGGTACGCCGGGCTCCCGTGTGGTGTCCCCACCATAACGCCGGGGGTCGGCCCGGCCGAAGGCCCGTACGAGGGGTGGGACGGGCCTGTGGGCACCCGCGTGGCGCTGAGTACAGTGACGGGCGTGGCAGAGCTGAGCGGAACGGATCAGGTGGTCGTCGTCGGAGCCGGGCTGGCCGGGGCGCAGTGCGCCCTCAAGCTGCGGCAGGGCGGTTGGCAGGGGCGGATCGTGCTGGTCGGCGAGGAGCCGCACGCGCCGTACGACCGGCCGCCGCTCTCCAAGGACGTGCTGCTCGGCAAGGCCGACTCCACCGCGCTGGACATCGACTACGACCGGCTCGGCATCGAGCTGCTCACCGGCCGCCGCGCCACCGGCCTCACCCCCGGCGTGCTGCGCACCGACGACGGCGACCTCCCGTACGGCTCGCTGGTGATCGCCACCGGCGCCGTACCGCGGGCCCTGCCCGGCGCGGAGCGCGCGCACCTGCTGCACACCCTGGACGACGCCCTGGCGCTGCGCGCGCTGCTGCGCCCCGGGCTGCGGCTGGTGCTGGTCGGCGCGGGCTGGATCGGCGCCGAGGTGTCCACCGCGGCCCGTGCGGCGGGCTGCGAGGTGACCGTGGTCGAGGCCGGCCCGGCGCCGCTGCCCGGCGCGCTGCCGACGGAGATCGGCTCGGCGATGGCGGCCTGGTACGCCGGGGCCGGGGTCGACCTGCGCTGCGGGGTCGGCGTGGCCGCCGTCGAGCCGGGCGCGGTGCTGCTGGCGGACGGCTCGCACCTGCCCGCCGACGAGGTGGTGGTCGGCATCGGGGCCCGCCCCGCGACCGGCTGGCTGGCCGGCTCCGGGGTCGAGCTGGACGCGACCGGCGCCGTCGTGGTGGACGGGCGGCTGCGCACCTCGGTGCCCGGTGTGTTCGCGGCGGGCGACTGCGTCAGCTACCCCTCGGTCCGGGCCGGGGCCCGGCTGGCCGTCCAGCACTGGGACCACGCCCTGCAGTCCGGCGCGGCGGTGGCCGCCGCCGTCCTGGGCGCGGACGCGCCGGCCTACGACCCGGTGCCGTACTTCTGGTCCGAGCAGTTCGGTCGGATGGTCCAGTACGCCGGCCGGCACGCCGAGGGCGACGAGGTGCTGTGGCGCGGCGCCCCCGGGGAGGCCGACTGGTCGGTGCTCTGGCTGCGCGACGGCGTGCCGAGCGCGCTGCTGGCCGTGGACCGGCCGCGCGACCTCGCCCAGGGGCGGAAGCTGATCGAGCGCGGCACGGCCCTGGACCCGGCCCGGGCGGGCGACCCGGCGGTGCCGCTGAAGGCGGCCGTCGCGGGGTAGTGCCTGGTGCGCGGTGGGCCGTGAAGGTGGCAGTCTGGTGACGTGAGTGAGATCGAAAGCAAGATTGAAGCCCTGGTCACCGACTGGATGTACCTGCCCGACATCTCGGAGCAGTGGGGGGTCCGGGTCACCGAGGTGCGTGACCTGGTCAAGAACGGCGGCCTGATCGCCGTCCGGCGCGGGCCGAACAAGTCGCTGCAGGTCCCGGCGGCGTTCATCGACGGCCCGGGCCTGGTCAAGCACCTGTCCGGCACCCTGACCGTCCTGCGGGACTGCGGGTACGACGACGTGGAGATCCTGGAGTGGCTCTTCACCGAGGACCCGTCGCTGCCCGGCAGCCCCATCCAGGCGCTCCGGGAGAACCGCGGCACCGAGGTGAAGCGCCGCGCCCAGGCGATGCTGATCTGATGGCGGCGGACACGCTGCGTACCCGGCTGGCCGATGCCCGGCTCTACCTGTGCACCGACGCCCGCCGGGAGCAGGGCGACCTCGCCGAGTTCCTGGACGCGGCGCTGGCGGGCGGGGTGGACGTCGTCCAGCTGCGGGACAAGGGTCTGGAGGCCAGGCAGGAGCTGGAGGCCCTGGAGGTCTTCGCCGACGCCTGCCGTCGGCACGGCAAGCTGCTGGCCGTCAACGACCGCGCCGACGTCGCCCACGCGGCCCGGCCGGACGTGCTGCACCTCGGCCAGGACGACCTGCCGGTGGCGGCCGCCCGGGCGATCCTCGGCGAGGAGGTGCTGATCGGCCGTTCCTGCCACGCCGAGTCCGAGGTGGACGCGGCGATCGCCGAGCCCGGCGTGGACTACTTCTGCACCGGACCGGTCTGGCCGACCCCGACCAAGCCGGGCCGCCCGGCCCCGGGCCTCGGCCTGGTCTCGTACGCGGCGGAGCAGGACACCGACCGGCCGTGGTTCGCGATCGGCGGGATCGACCTCGGCAACCTGGACGAGGTGCTGGCCGCCGGTGCCCGGCGGATCGTCGTGGTGCGGGCCGTCACCGCCGCCGGGGACCCGCGGGCGGCCGCCGCCGAGCTGTCCCGCCGGGTGCGCGCCGCGCTCTGACGCCCGGATCAGACCGGATCAGACCGGATCCGACCGGATCCGCAGGACCCTCCGAGGCCGTCGCCGTCCGTCAGTACTTGCGGACGGTGGCGGCCTCGGCCAGTGCCAGCAGCACCGTACGGGCCCGCTCGTCGGCGAGCGGCGCCGCCTCCAGCGCGGCCAGCGACTGCCGCATCAGCTCCTCGATCCGGCGCTCCACCAGCTCGGGCGCGCCGCTGCGGGCGACCAGCGCGCGCAGCTCGGCGACCTCCGGGGCCGCCAGGTCCGGCGCGCCGAGCCGCTCGTCCAGGTGCCGGGCGTCGGCGGCCGGCAGGCCCCGCATCGCGTGCGCGACCAGCAGGGTGCGCTTGCCCTCGCGCAGGTCGTCCCCGGCCGGCTTGCCGGTGACGGCCGGGTCCCCGAAGACGCCGAGCAGGTCGTCGCGCAGCTGGAAGGCCTCGCCCAGCGGCAGCCCGAACGCCCCGTACGCCTCGACCAGCTCCGGCCCGGCGCCGGCCAGCAGCGCACCGACCTGGAGCGGCCGCTCGATGGTGTACTTCGCGGACTTGTAGTGCAGCACGGTCTGCGCCCGGTCCAGCGCGCCCTCGTCCGTCGAGTCGCCGGCCACCGGCTCCAGCACGTCCAGGTACTGGCCGAGCATGACCTCGGTGCGCATCAGGTCGAACACCGGCTTGGCGGCCAGGACGGCGGCCGGCTCCAGGCCGGAGCGCAGGAAGAGCTCGTCGCACCAGATCAGCAGCAGGTCGCCGAGCAGCACCGCGGCCGAGGCGCCGTACTGCTCGCGGTCGCCGCGCCAGCCGCTGTCCCGGTGCAGGGCCTCGAAGCGGCGGTGGATCGAAGGCAGGCCGCGGCGGGTGTCGCTGCGGTCCATCAGGTCGTCGTGCACCAGGGCGCTCGCCTGGAGCAGCTCCAGGGCGGCGGCCGCGTTGGCGATCGCGTCGCCGCCGGTGCCCCCGGCGGGGCCGCCGGCGCCGCGCCAGCCCCAGTAGCAGAAGGCCGGGCGCAGCCGCTTGCCGCCGTCCAGCAGGAAGTCGCGCAGCGCGTCGGCGGCGGGGGCCAGCCGGGGCGAGATCTTGTCGAGCAGCACGGACTGGCCGTCCATGAACGCGGCGAGCGCCGCGTTGACGCGGGTGCGGACGTCCTCCACGTCAATGGGGTTGGCCGCACTGGGGTTGGCCGGCCGGGTGCTGGACGAGGTCACGATGGGGCTCCGCTGGTTCTCTGGGGTGCAGCAAGCGTAGCGGTGCGGCCGGGAACGGGTGTGCGAGCGGCCCTGCGGGGAGGCCCGGAGGAGCCGCCGCGGAGCCGCCCCGGGCGAAGCGGAACGTCTTCCATCTCTTGTCTCAATAGATGGAATCGGGTTGTCCGGCCCCTTCGAACGCCGGATAGCCTTCCAGCATGGCACTCGGAATCGCTTCCACGAGAACGGATCGCGCACTGACGGTGCGCGAACTCCTGGCGGCCGGCAAGCGCTCCTTCTCCTTCGAATTCATGCCCCCGCGCACCGAGGTCGGTGAGCAGAGGCTCTGGGACGCCATCCGTCGGCTCGAGCCGCTCGACCCCAACTTCGTCTGCATGACGTACGGAGCCGGCGGCTCCTCGCGCGAGCGGACCGTCAACATGGTCGGCCGGATCGCCACCGAGACCACCCTGACCCCGGTCGCCCACCTCACCGCGGTGGACCACTCGATCGCGGAGCTGCGCAACATCATCGGCCAGTACGCCGACCAGGGCGTGCGCAACGTCCTCGCCGTCCGGGGGGACCCGCCCGGCGACCCGATGGGCGAGTGGGTCAGCCACCCCGAGGGCGTCACCTACGCGTACGAGCTGGTGGAGCTGATCAAGGGCATCGGCGACTTCTGCGTCGGCGTCGCGGCCTCGCCGAACATGCACCCGCGCTCGACCGACTGGGACGAGGACATCCGGCACTTCGTGGCGAAGATCCGCTCCGGGGCCGACTACGCGATCACCCAGATGTTCTTCGAGGTGGACGACTACCTGCGGCTGCGCGACCGGGTGACGGCCGCCGGCTGCGAGACGCCGATCATCCCGGAGATCATGCCGGTCACCAACGCCAAGCAGCTGGAGCGCTTCCCCCAGCTCAGCGGCTCGGCCTTCCCCGCCGACCTGGAGGCCCGACTGCGGGCGGCCATCGACGACCCGGCGGCGCTGCGGGCCGTCGGCATGGAGCACGCCACGGCGATGGCCGAGCGCCTCCTCGCCGAGGGCGCGCCCGGTCTGCACTTCATCACGCTGAACCACTCGACGGCGACGCTGGAGATCTACCAGAACCTGGGACTGCACCGGCGCTGACGGGCCGGTCGGGCCCGCGCCCGCGCAGCTCCGACGCCGGGTGTTCACGAGCCCGTCACCGCACGACGGTGGCGGGCTCGGTCGTGTGCGGCCGTCGTCCCGGGTGCTGGGAACGCGATGCGGTACCCCGGCCGTTGAACCGGTACAGTCGCCGCACACGCGCGGCGCACACGCGCGGGCACGCGACTGGAGGTAGCGGGCGGATGGGCATCGGATACCTGCTGCTGTACGCCGCGTTGGCGGTGGTGGCGCTCTGGCTGGTCGCCGAGGTGCTGCTGCAGAACCGGGCGCCGCTGCACTGGCGGGTCCTGGCGCTGACCGGCTTCCTCGGCGTGGCCGCCGGGATGAGCCTCGGCTCGGTCGTGGTGATCGGCGCCGGCGCCGTGCTGTTCGCGGTCGGCCAGACCTTCGTCACCCTCTCGGTCAAGCGCGGCTACCAGGCCGGCTGGTCCCTGCGGAAGGCCGACGGCAGCCTGCCCGGCCCGCTGGCCAAGGTGCCGCTGCTGGGCGCCCTGACCGGCGGCGCCGCCGCGGTGGCGGCCGTCGCCGCCGGCAGGAGGCGGGTCGGCGAGGTCAGCGCGGTCGAGGAGGCCCCGGCCCCCGTGCCGGTGCCCGCGTCGCCGCCCGACGAGGTGCCGGAGGTCGAGCAGACCGCCGCCTTCGAGATGCAGGAGCTCGCCCAGGACGGCGTCTACGCCCCCGGGTACTACGAGCAGCAGCAGCCGCAGGTCCAGCAGCAGCCCCAGGACCCGTACGCCGCCGCCTACCAGGCCGGCTACGACCAGCAGCAGTGGCAGACCCAGCAGCAGCCCGCCTACGCCTACGACCAGCAGTCCTACGGCGGCTACCCCCAGCAGCAGGACCCGTACGGCGCCTACCAGCAGCAGGGCCAGCAGCACGACCCGTACGCGGGCTACCAGCAGCCGCAGCACCAGCAGGCCTGGGACCAGAGCACCCAGCCCCAGCAGGAGTGGCAGCCCCAGCCCGACCAGCAGGTCCAGGGCATCCCGCAGCAGCCGGTGTACGACCAGTACGGCTACCAGCAGCAGAACACCTGGCACCAGGGCTGACCCGGCCGGGACGGCCGGCTACGCCGGGCCGATCAGCCCGGCGGTGACGCAGGCCGACATGCCGACGCGGGCGAGGCCGCCGCCGGGGTGGGCGTTGCCGCCGATCAGGTACAGGCCGGGGACGGGCGACTCGTTGGCGGCGTGCAGCCCCGCGTACGAACCGGCGAGCACCGGGCGGGCGACCGAGCCGAACAGCGCGCCGGTCTCCCTGCGGGTGTCCTCCGGGGTGCGCACGACCCGCCACAGCACCCGCTCGCGCAGGCCCAGGCCGGCCGCGTCGACGTGGGCGAGCAGCCGGTCGGCGTAGTGGTCGGCGAACCCGGGGGCGGTCCAGTCGACGTCCTCCACCTGGGCCGGGACGGTCGCGGTCAGCACCACGCTCTCGTGGGCGTCGTCGGGCCGCAGCGCCGGGTCGTCCGGGCGGAGCACCTGCACGGTGGGGCGCTCGCAGGGTGGGGCGGAGAGGGTGAGGGCGTTCTCCTCGGCGGCCGGGTCGGCCGCGTGCACCACCGTCCGGTGCACCGTCCCCTCGGGCCGGGGCCCGCGCAGCGCGAGCAGCACGCTGAACCGGCCGGGCACCTCGAACGGCTCCCATTCGTCGGCAGGCATCCCGGGCCACTCGGCGATGCCGTGCCGGAACAGCGCGTCGGTGTCCATCGCGGAGACCACCAGGTCGGCGTCGATCCGGCCGTCCGCCGTCTCGACCCCGGCCGCCCGGCCGTTCTCCACCACCACCCGGGTGACCGGGGTGTCGAAGCGGAACGCGACCTTGCGCAGCTCGCAGCGCCGGTACACGGCGTCCGCCAGGGCCCGCAGCCCGCCCCGGACGTACCAGACGCCGAAGGACTGCTCCATGTACGGCAGCACGGCGGCCCCGGCCGGGGCCTGGCCGGGCAGGAGGCCGTAGCGCAGCGCGGGCTCGCCCAGCAGGGCCGTCAGGCCGGGGTGGCCGCCGAGCTGCCGCCGGGCCACGTCGTCGAGGGTCCACCGGACGGGCTTGCGCAGCCGGGCCAGGCCGGTGCGCGGCGGGACGGGGTACGGGTCGGTGTCCACGCGGGCCCGGGCAGCGGGGGACAGGATGCCGAGCTCGGCCGGCAGCGGCTCCTCCAGCAGTGGGCGGCGGGTGGCCTCCCAGACCGTCCGGCCGTGGTTCATCACCTCGCTCCAGCGGGCGCCCGAGCCGGCGCCGAAGGCGGCGTCCAGGGCCTGGCTGACACCGCCGCGGGAGGCGTTGGGCAGGGTGACGGCGGTGCCGTCGGGGAACAGGTGCCGGCTCTCCGGGTCGACCGGGGCCAGCTCGACCAGCTGCTCCAGCGGCTCCTTGCCGGTCTTCAGCGCGAGGTCGCGGTAGACGGCCGGGAGGGACAGCAGACCGGGCCCGGTGTCGAAGGCGAAGCCGTCGCGCTCGTACCGCCCGACCATGCCCCCGTACGTGCCGCCCGCCTCGCAGACCGTCACCCGGTGGCCGAGGGTCGCCAGCCGGGAGGCCGCCGCGAGCCCGCTCATTCCTGCGCCGATGACGACGATCTTTGCCATGGCCCCGATCCTAAGACCAGGCTCACGCGCTCCCGGCCGCCACCCGGGCGGCCCTGCGTTCGCGGCGGCGGGCCCGGAAGGCGCGGATCTTGTTGACCGCCAGCCGGACCAGCAGCAGGCCGGCGAGCAGGACCGCGGCGGCGACCGAGGCGGCCAGCCAGGGGTGGAAGATCGCCAGCGTGACCAGGCCCGCCACCGAGAGGTCCTCGGCCATGCTGACCACGATGTTGCTGAAGGGCTCGGGGGAGGTGTTGACGGCCATCCGCAGCGAGGACTTCACCAGATGGCTGACCAGCGCGGAGGTGCCGCCCACCGCGCCGGCCGCGACCTCGCCGAGCGAGCCGGGGTCGTTGCTCGCGATCAGCACGCCGACGGTGGCGCCGGCGATCGGCCGGATCACCGTGTGCACCACGTCCCAGACGCTGTCCACGTACGGGATCTTGTCGGCCACCGCCTCCAGCGCGAACAGCACGCCGGCCACGACCAGCACGTCCGTGCGCTCCAGTGCCTGCGGCACCGAGTCCGCGTCGGCGAACCTGCCCAGCAGGCCGAGCAGCAGCACCACCGCGTAGGCGTTGATGCCGCTGGCCAGCCCGCTGGTGAAGATCAGCGGCAGGACCGTCATCGCGTCCCCCTCCTCGTCATCGCGTCCCCTCCTCCTGCGGCGGGGCCGCTTCCGCCCGGCCCGCCGTACCGTACCGGCAACCCGGCAGCCGGGACGCCGTGGACACGGCCCCCGGTTCCGCCGGGCGGCGGCCGCGACGGACTGAGTACGGATACTCAGATCCGCGGTTGAGTACCTCAGCGGATGGCCCACGACCTGCGCAGCCGGAAGAGTGGTGGCACCCGGGAGGGCGGCGCGTCGGGCGCCGGGCCCGCCCGGGCGGCGGATCCGTCCGTCTCCCGGCCGCGACGGCCGGGGGAGGCGGCGGACGGACCGCCACGGGGCTGGTCGTGGTTCCCGCACCGCCGACACGGGGCGGCGGAGCGGGCCGGGGGGAGACCGGCCGCGAGGGGAGTTCGCGGCCGCCGGCCAAGGGGTGGACCGGCGCGGCGACGGCACGGCGGCGGCGCGGAACCGGGGGAGGACCGCGCCCGCCGCCGCTACGCCTTTTCCGGACTTCTTCCGGGCCGCAAGGGCGGTCGGAGGGGCCGGATTGTCAGTGGCGCCGTTCACGATGGAAGGGCACGGACCACCCGGTCCGCCGCGCTGCCTCGGAACGGGGGAGACCATGACCATCAGTCGTCCTGAGCCCGTCACCGCCCGCCTCCACTCCGCCGCCCTGCCGCACCTGCCGGGGCCGTCCGTGGGACGCCCCGCCGGAGCCGACGTCCACCCCGTGCTGCGCCGCAGCGCCGCGCCGCCGGCCGCCCTCGACCTGCTCGCCGACGCCCACCGCACCCTCGTCCGGGCCCGCGCCCTGGAGGACCCGCTGGAGCGCTACGCCACCGCCCACCTGGCCGCGCTGCGCACGGTGGCGGCCCTGCTGGCGGTGCGCGGCCGCCCGGAGAAGAGTCCGCGCCGCCGCAAGGCCATCCGCAGCGCCTGGGAGGTGCTGCCCGAGGTGGCCCCGGAGCTTGCGGAATGGGCGGTCTACTACGGCGCCGGCGCCCGCCGCCGCGCCGCCGCCGAGGCCGGGATCCGGGGCGCCGCCTCGGCGCGCGACGCCGACGACCTGATCCGCAACTCCGCCCTCTTCCTGCGCCTGGTCGAGCGGCTGCTCGGCCTGCACGCCGCACCGCCCCCGCCCCGGCTGCCGCTGGACGACGACGAGCCGCCGGGCGTGCCGGGTGTCCGGGAGACAGGCTCTAAGGTGGAGGCATCCTGATCGAACTGCACGTGCCAAGGAGCCCCACCTTGTACCCGACGCGTCCCCGCAGTGCCCTGCGTACCGCCGTGGTGTGGGAGGTGGTCCGGGCAGCCCTGGAGAAGCGGGCGGCCGAGCTGGACCAGCCGGTGCTCGACGTGGTCGACACCGGCGGCGGCACCGGGAACTTCGCCGTGCCGGTCGCCAAGCTCGGCCACCGCGTCACCGTGGTCGACCCGAGCCCGGACGCCCTGTTCGCGCTGGAGCGCCGGGCCGCCGAGGCCGGGGTGACGGACCTGGTGCGGGCCGTCCAGGGCGACACCCAGACCCTGCCCGAGCTGGTCGCCCCCGGCAGCGTGGACGCGGTGCTCTGCCACGGCGTGCTGGAGGTCGTGGACGACCCGGCCGAGGCGCTCGGCAGCCTGGCCGGAACCCTGCGCAAGGGCGGTCTGGTCAGCCTGCTGGCGGCCAACCGCAACGGCGCCGTGCTGGCCCGCGCGCTGGCCGGCCACTTCACCGAGGCCCGCACCGTGCTCTCCGCCACCGACGGCCGCTGGGGCGCCCAGGACCCGATGCCGCGCCGCTTCACCGGCGAGGAGCTGGGCCGGCTGGCCGAGGCCGCGGGCCTGCGGGTGGAGTCGGTGCACGGCGTCCGGGTGTTCGCCGACCTCGTCCCCGGTGGGCTGGTGGACGCCGAGCCGGGTGCCGTGGAGGCGCTGCTGAAGCTGGAGGAGGCCGTCGCCGAGCAGCCCGCCTTCCACGCCGTGGCGACCCAGCTGCACCTGCTGGCCACCCTGGTCTGAGGCGTCCCGTCCGGCGCGCGCTCCTCTCGTGGCGCCCGCGCCCCTTCACGATCCCTGCCACCGCCGCACGGTTTCTCCGCACGCCGTACGGCGGTGGTCCGCGCCCCGGTGGCCCGCCGCTTCCCCGCCCGTGGCCCCTCCGTGGACCGGCCGGTCCGGGGCCGCCCCACGCCGCCCGGCCGCACACCTGCCCAGGTCCGGGACGATTCCATCCGATCGGGCACTTGTCCGGGGCGTGGCGCGTTGACACCGATGCGGCCGTCCCCGCTCGAAGTGGCCCGTCCCACGCGGCGCAGACCACTCCGTAACGGGGCCACGGACCGTATGATCTGGGTAAAGCCGGAAAGCATGACAGCCGGACGCGTGGGGCATATGGACGACACGGGCCGGGTCCCCCGCACGGGCGTCCGACCGTGTGCCCCACGGCTGATTTGGACTTGCCTCCCCGACCGGGGTGGGCGGACCGGTCGCACCCGCGACCGACGAGTAGGAGGACTCCGTGCCGCTCTCGGAGCACGAGCAGCGACTGCTCGACCAGATGGAGCGAGCGCTGTATGCCGAAGATCCCAAATTCGCGTCTGCGCTTGAGGGAACCGGGCTGCGCACCTACACCCGTCGGCGGGTCTACCTGGCCGTCGCCGGCTTCGTGGTGGGCATCGGCCTGCTGATGGGCGGCATGGTCGTGCCGGATCAGATCTGGGTCAGCGTCGTGGGTTTCCTGGTGATGCTCGGGTGCGCGGTGTTCGCCGTGACCGGCTGGCGCCGCGGGCCCGCAGGCCAGGGTGCCGGGGCCCGCCCGGCCGCCGCCCCGCGCCGCAAGGCCGGGATGATGGACCGGGTGGAGCAGCGCTGGCAGCGCCGCCGGGACGAGCAGACCGGGGGCTTCTGAGCCGCTCGGCCGACGTCCACGAGCCGACACGTACGGAGCCGAGTCCCACCGAAGCCGTCACCTGCGGAGCCGAGCGTACGGAGCCGAGGCACACGAAACGTCCGAAGCCGGGGCGGGTTCTCGACACGGCCGGCCGAGATTTTTTCAACCCACCTGCGGCCGGCCCGGCGAAGGTGAAGATCGGCAACGACTACGTCCAGCTCGCGCACCAGCGCA
>NZ_JBEXWT010000101.1:0-31998 GCF_040629945.1 Kitasatospora sp. NPDC005856
CGCCCCTGCTCGTCCACCTCCGCCGCGAACGGAGCGATCTTCGCCTCGGCCAGCGAACGCACCGCCTCACGGAGCATCCCGTGCTCCTCGGAGATGCGGAAGAGATCGAAGTCAGCCGCCCCTGCGCTGCCCGCCATGATGCCTGCCTCGTCGTTCAGTGACCGACGCCCGATCGAGGTCCGACCGACGCCCGGTGCGAATCGAAACCGCGGTTAACTACCGTTCAGTAGAGATCCTAGGGCGCCGACCTGCGGCTGCCTAGCGTCCAGGGGTCGCCCTGTCGGCCGTCCGGCGCACCCGGGGACGATCGGCGGGGCGGCCCCTCGATCGTGCAGGTGATCCCGGGGCTCCCCCGGAGGGCGGATAGCATCAGGGCATCCGTACTGGTCGCGTCCGCATCCAAGGAGAACCCGTGACCCTCCGCATCTCCGTGATCGGCACCGGCTACCTCGGCGCCACGCACGCCGCCGCGATGGCCGAGTTCGGCTTCGAGGTGCTGGGTCTGGACGTCGACCCCGACAAGATCGCCCTGCTGACCGCCGGCCGCGTCCCGATGTACGAGCCGGGGTTGTCCGAACTCCTGCTCAAGCACGTGGCCGGACACGAGGGTTCGACCGGACGGCTGCGCTTCACCACCTCCGCCCAGGAGGCCGCCGAGTTCGGCGACGTGCACTTCATCTGCGTCAACACCCCGCAGCGCAAGGGCGAGTTCGCCGCCGACATGTCGTACGTCGACACCGCGATCGACGACCTCGCTCCGCACCTGACCCGCCCCGCCCTGGTGGTCGGCAAGTCCACCGTCCCGGTCGGCTCGGCGGCCCGGCTGGCCGAGCGGCTGGCCGCGCTGGCGCCGGTCGGCGAGGGCGCCGAACTGGCCTGGAACCCGGAGTTCCTGCGCGAGGGGTTCGCCGTGCGGGACACCCTGCGGCCGGACCGCATCGTGGTCGGTGCCCAGAGCGAGCGGGCCGAGCGGTTGCTGCGCGAGGTGTACGCGGAGCCGATCGCGGCCGGGGTGCCGTTCATGGTCACCGACTTCGCGACCGCCGAGCTGGTCAAGGCGGCCGCCAACTCCTTCCTGGCCACCAAGATCTCCTTCATCAACGCGATGGCCGAGGTCTGCGAGGCGGCCGGGGCGGACGTCACCCAGCTCAGCAAGGCGCTCGCCTACGACGAGCGGATCGGCGGCAAGTTCCTCAACTCCGGCCTCGGCTTCGGCGGCGGCTGCCTGCCCAAGGACATCCGCGCGTTCATGGCCCGGGCCGGCGAGCTCGGCGCCGACCAGGCGCTGACCTTCCTGCGCGAGGTCGACTCGATCAACATGCGGCGCCGCTCCCGGATGGTCGAGCTGGCCCGCGAGCAGTGCGGCGGCGGCTTCCTGGGCCGCCGGGTCGCCGTCCTCGGCGCCGCCTTCAAGCCCAACTCGGACGACATCCGGGACTCCCCCGCCCTCAACGTGGCCGCCCAGATCCAGCTCCAGGGCGCCCAGGTCACCGTCTACGACCCGAAGGCCGTGGACAACGCCCGCAAGATGTTCCCGTCGCTCGCCTACGCCCACTCCGCCCTGGAGGCGGCCGAGGGCGCCCACGTGGTCCTCCACCTCACCGAGTGGTCCGAGTTCCGCGAGCTGGACCCGGCCGTCCTCGGCGCCGTGGTCGCCGAACGCCGCCTCCTCGACGGCCGCAACGTCCTGGACGCCGAGGCCTGGCGCGCCGCCGGCTGGACCTACCGGGCCCTCGGCCGCCCGAGCTGACCCGCCCGCGCTCCGGAAGCGCCCGTCCCCGACCCCGGGGGCGGGCGCTTCCGCGTTCCCGGGCCCAGTCATTTGAACATGTTCAACTTACGTGCGAGGATCGGCCCACCCGCTGTCCGCGGGGTCCGGAGACCGGGGGGTCCTTCATGCGCAGGTCGTTCGTCTGGCCGGCCGTCGGCTGCTCCGCGGTCGTCGCGCTCCTGCTCTTCTTCGCGGGCCGCTTCCTGCTCGCGCTCGACGACCTCGCCTCCGGCGAGCCCGTCAAGGCCGCCTGCTCGAAGGTCGCGGACTTCGCGGGCGGATCGATGCCGGAGCAGGCCACCGGGGCCGTGTGCACGGACACCAGCGGCTGGCGGGAGCGGGGCTACGAGGCCGCGTTCCGGATGCCCCGGGCGGACCTGGCCGCCCGGCTGGTCGCCGCGTTCCCGCGCGTCCGGCTGATCAGCGACGAAACCTGGGGAATGACCCTCAGGAACCGCAACGAGAGCGACCAGGACCGGCCCGAGGGGAAGGCCTGGGTCGTCGAACTGGAGATCACGTACGCCGACGACACGACGGCCCTGGTCAAGCTCGTGGCCACCAACGTCTGAGCCCAGGAATCCGGTGCCCCCGGCCGTCGTTGGTACCGGCATGACGAGCTACGGCGACGACGCGACGGTCCGCGGGATCCTCACCGGCACCGGGGACACCTGGGCCGTGGTGGGCCTGTCCAACAACACCGCCCGGGCCGCGTACGGGGTGGCCCGGGTGCTCCGGAAGTACGGCAAGCGGGTCGTGCCCGTGCACCCGAAGGCCGAGACGGTCCTCGGCGAGCAGGGCTACGCCTCGCTCGCCGAGATCCCGTTCCCGGTCGACGTGGTGGACGTGTTCGTGAACAGCACGCTCGCCGGGGAGGTGGCCGACCAGGCGGTGGCGGTCGGCGCGAAGGCGGTCTGGTTCCAGCTGGGGGTCACCGACGAGGCCGCGTACGAGCGGACCCGGCAGGCCGGGCTGGCCATGGTGATGGACAGGTGCCCGGCCATCGAGATCCCGCTGCTGGATTGAGGCCGGTCCGGCGGATCCTGTCGGATCAGGGCCCGGCGAGGATCCGCCGGACCGGTCTCGGGCCTCAGGCCGGAGCGCCGTCCAGCCCGGCGATGGTGGCGATGGACGGGCGGCGGCTCGCGCGCAGCCCGGCGGCCACGGATTCGGCGTCGCGCAGCACGCGCACGGCGTTGTGCCAGGTGAGCTTGGCCAGGTCGGCCTCCGACCAGTGGCGGCCGAGGAGTTCGGCGACCAGGTTGGGGTAGCCGGCCACCGAGTCCAGGCCGTCCGGCAGGAAGGCGGTGCCGTCGAAGTCGCCGCCGATGCCGATGTGGTCGATGCCGGCCACCTCGCGCATGTGGTCGAGGTGGTCGGCGACGGTGGCCGGGGTGGCGACCGGGCGCGGGTCGGCGGCCTCGAAGGCGCGCTGGCGCTCCATGGCCGGCGGGGTGGTGTCCAGCGGGTGGAAGCCGTGGGCGCGCATGTTCTCGTCGGCGGCCCGGGTCCAGTCGATGGCGGCGGGCAGGATGAACTTCGGCACGAAGGTCGCCATCGCCACGCCGCCGTTGGCGGGCAGCTGGGCGAGCACGTCGTCCGGGATGTTGCGCGGGTGGTCGCAGA
The DNA here is from genome assembly GCF_040629945.1 of Kitasatospora sp. NPDC005856. Lineage (NCBI taxonomy): Bacteria > Bacillati > Actinomycetota > Actinomycetes > Kitasatosporales > Streptomycetaceae > Kitasatospora > Kitasatospora sp. NPDC005856. The sequence goes on from NZ_JBEXWT010000101.1 coordinate 3,395, forward strand.
CCGCGCGCGAGGAGGAGTGCGAGAAGACGACGGGCGCCTCGGTCACCCGCAGGGCGTCGCGCATGGTGTCGGCGGAGACGTGCGAGAGGTCGACCAGCATGCCGAGGCGGTTCATCTCCCTGACGACCTCCTCGCCGAACCGGGTCAGCCCGCCGGCCACCGGCTTGTCGGTCGCGGAGTCCGCCCACGGCACGTTGTCGTTGTGGGTGAGCGTCAGGTACCGCACGCCCAGCTCGTACAGGGCGCGCAGGGTGGCCAGCGAGCAGTCGATGGAGTGGCCGCCCTCGGCGCCCATCAGGGAGGCGATCAGGCCCTCGGCACGGGCGGCCTCGATGTCCGCGGCGGTACGGGCCAGGCGCAGCCGGTCCGGGTAGCGCTCGACCAGGGCGTGGACGAAGTCGATCTGCTCCAGGGTGGCGCTCACCGCGTGGTCGCCGGCCAGCGAGGAGGGGACGTAGACGGACCAGAACTGCGCGCCGACCCCGCCCTCCGCGAGGCGGGCGAGGTCGGTGTGCAGGCGGTCGCTCTGGTCGGCGGCGAGGTCGAGCGCGCCGAGGTCGTACCCGGCCTGCTCGCGCATCGCCCACGGGAGGTCGTTGTGGCCGTCCACGACGGGGGCGGTGCGCAGCAGGGCGCGGGCGCGGTCCAGCGGGGTGGGGGAGTCCGTCCGAGAAGTCATACGGGCTGTTCTACCCCACCCCCACCAGCGGGATTACTTGCCGAAACCGAAGGACGAGGAACCGGCCACCTTGGCGCGCAGCTTCTTGCCCTTCTCGGTGGCCTGGTTGTTCAGCTCGGCCTGGAAGTCGGTCATCTTCTCGGTGAGCTCGGGGTCGAAGGCCGCGAGCATCCGCACCGCGAGCAGGCCGGCGTTGCGCGCGCCGGCCACCGAGACGGTCGCCACCGGCACGCCGGCCGGCATCTGGACGATCGACAGCAGGCTGTCCATGCCGTCCAGGTAGCGCAGCGGCACCGGCACGCCGATGACCGGCAGCGGGGTGACCGAGGCGAGCATGCCCGGCAGGTGGGCCGCGCCGCCGGCGCCCGCGATGATCGCCTTCAGGCCGCGGGTGTGGGCGTTCTCGCCGTAGGCGACCATCTCGCGGGGCATCCGGTGGGCGGAGACGACGTCCACCTCGTAGGGGATCTCGAACTCGTCGAGCGCCTGCGCGGCGGCCTCCATGACCGGCCAGTCGGAGTCCGATCCCATGACGATGCCGATGAGGGGGGAGGTCATTCGGTGATCGTTCCTCGCAGGTAGGCGGCCGCGTGGCGGGCGCGCTCGCGGACGTCTTCGAGGTCGTCCCCGAAGACGTTGACGTGGCCGACCTTGCGGCCGGGCTTCACGTCCTTCCCGTACATGTGGATCCGCAGCCCGGGGTCGCGGGCCATGCAGTGCAGGAAGGGGTGGTACATGTCCGGGTAGTCGCCGCCGAGGACGTTGACCATGACGGTCCACTTGGCGCGCGGGCGGGGGTCGCCGAGCGGGAGGTCGAGGACGGCCCGCAGGTGGTTCTCGAACTGCGAGGTGACGGCGCCGTCCTGGGTCCAGTGCCCGGAGTTGTGCGGGCGCATGGCGAGCTCGTTGACCAGGATGCGGCCGTCGCGGGTCTGGAACAGCTCGACGGCGAGGTGGCCGACGATGCCGAGTTCGCCGGCGATCCGCAGGGCGAGCTGCTGGGCCTCGTCGGACAGGGCCGGGTCGAGGTCCGGCGCGGGGGCGGTGACCTCGGCGCAGACGCCGTTCTCCTGGACGCTCTCCACCACCGGGTAGGCGACGGCCTGACCGCTGGGCGAGCGGACCACGTTGGCGGCCAGCTCGCGGACGAAGTCGACCTTCTCCTCGGCCAGCACCGGGACGCCGGCCAGGAACGGGGCGTGCGCCTGCTCCTCGTCGTCGACGACCCAGACGCCCTTGCCGTCGTAGCCGCCGCGGACGGTCTTCAGCACGACGGGGTAGCCTCCCGCCCGTCGCCCACCCCCGCCCTCGGCCGACGGGGCTTCGCCCTGGCCCCTCTTGAGCTCGTTCGCGAAGGCGGTGACGTCGGCCGGGTCGGCGACGATCCGGTGCCGGGGGCAGGGGACGTCGATGGAGTCCAGCTTGGCCCGCATCACGCCCTTGTCCTGGGCGTTGACCAGCGCGTCCGGCCCGGGGCGGACGGCGATGCCGTCGGCCTCCAGGGCCCGCAGGTGCTCGGTGGGGACGTGCTCGTGGTCGAAGGTGATCACGTCGCAGCCGGCGGCGAAGGCGCGCAGGGTGTCGAGGTCGCGGTAGTCGCCGAGGACGACGTCGGAGACCACCTGTGCGGCGGAGTCCTGGGGCGTGTCGGCGAGGAGTTTGAACCTGACCCCGAGCGGGATGCCCGCCTGGTGTGCCATGCGGGCCAGCTGCCCGCCACCGATCATGCCCACCACTGGAAAATTCACATTGCCCGGGGAAGTCACGCGGCCCAGGATATCCGGGCCGGTGGGGGGCGGTGGAGCCGCCGGTGGGGGCTCCGGAGCGGACGCGCGTAGATGTCGGGCTGCCGCCCTGGGGGCTGAGCCGTTCGATGGAAGCGGGTAGCCTGGACGGCCAGGTCCTGGTCTGCGCGGTCCGATCATGTGCGTGCACGCAGGGCTCAAGGGACGGCGGCGCCGCCGCGACCGGCCCTTTCGACCCGCAGGTACATGGAGGCAGTCCGGTATGGCGACGACCACAACTTCGGAGCCCTCACTCACGCGGAAGATGCGTGGGATCACGGGTGAAGTCGTGAAGTTCGGCATCGTCGGACTGAGCGGCGTGGTGGTCAACTTCGCCGTCTTCTGGGTCTGCATCAACGGCATGGGCCTGGCCTCGGTGCGGTCGAACATCGTCGCGACGGTGATCGCGATCGCGACCAACTACCTGGGCTACCGCTACTGGCTCTACCGGGACCGCGACGCCGCCTCCCGCAAGCGCGAGATCACGCTCTTCCTGGTCTACAGCGGCATCGGCATGCTGATCGAGACCGGCGTCCTCGGCTTCTCGGTGTACGTGCTCGACCTGCGCTCGCACTACGAGCAGATCGGCGCCAAGGTCATCGGCCTCGCCGTCGCCACCGTGTTCCGCTTCGTCTCGTACCGCACCTGGGTGTTCAAGGCCGTGCCGGAGCCCGTCGGGCTGCCCGCCCAGCAGTCGGTGGACGCCACCAGCGGCCGGGAGCTGGCCGCACAGGCCGAGCTGATGCTGGCCACCGAGCGGATCCGCCTCGCCAAGGCCGAGTAGGCCCCGCGGCCCCCGCCCCCTCACTCCTCGCAGCCCCGGCAGGCCCAACCGGCCGCCGGGGCTTGCCGTTCGCGCGGTCGGCGGAGGACAGTGGTTACCGAGGGCGAGCACGGTCGGCGAACGATCAGGGCCGAGGGGGGCCAGGAGGCTCGCCATGACGTTCGTCCAGATCATCGACTGCAAGACCGACAGGCTCGACGACCTCAACCGGCTGCTGGACACCTGGGTCGACGCGACCCGGGGCAAGCGGACCGCTTCCCACGCGGTGGTCGGCGCCGACCGCTCCGACAGCAAGCACGTGGTGGAGATCGTGGAGTTCCCCTCCTACGAGGAGGCGATGAGGAACTCCGGTCTGCCGGAGACCGACCGGATCTTCCGCGAGATGGTGGCGCTGTGCGACGCTCCGCCCACCTTCACCGACCTCGACGTGGTCCGCGACGCGCAGTTCAACAAGGCCACCGCGAGCCGGGTCCTCGACGAACTGGCCCGCGGCAACCTGGACGTCATCGACGAGTGCATGGCCGCCGACTACCGCGACCACGACTACGGCAGCGAGGGCGACACCGTCGGCGTCCCGGCGTTCCGGGAGCGCTGCGGCGGCTACCTGGCCGGCTTCGACTTCACCTTCGCCGTCGAGTCCCAGATCGCCGAGGGCGACGAGGTGGCCACCCGGTGGACCTGGCACGCCACCCAGAAGGCCGACTTCATGGGCGTCCCGAACACCGGGAAGTCGGTGGTCGGGCGCGGCACGACCACCTTCCGCTTCACGGACGGCAGGATCCGCGAGGGCTGGTGGCAGTGGGACGTGCTGGGCCTGATGCGCCAGCTCGGCGTGCAGCCGGGCTGACCGGCTCCGGCTCCGGCTCCCGAACAGACCGCTCGACCCCGGCCCCGGCCCCGGCGCCCGCACAGCCCGCCCGGTCCCGGCGTCGACCGGCCCGCCCGGCCCTGCGGAGCCCGTTCAGTCCTGGTGGCTGCGCCCGAGGAAGAGCGCGAACACGGCCGGCTTCAGCGAGAGCAGTTCGAGCCGCCCGCCGTCCGCCTCCGCGAGGTCGCGGGCGACGGCCAGTCCGATGCCGGTGGAGTTGCGCCCGCTGACCGCGCGTTCGAACACCCGGTTGCCGAGGTCCGCCGGCACGCCGGCGCCCTCGTCCTGGACCTCGACCACCACCGAGGTGCCGGACGGCCGGATCCGCAGGGTGATCGTCCCGGCGCCGTGCATCAGCGAGTTCTCGATCAGGGTGGCGAGCACCTGGGCCACCGTCCCCGGGGTGCCGACGGCGGTGACCCCGTGCAGCCCCTCCAGGGAGAGCACCCGGCCCTGCTCCCGCAGCGTCGGGCCCCACTCCTCCACCTGCTGCTTGATCACCTCGTCCAGGTCGAAGGCGACGGCGGTGGGGCTGCGCGGGTCGCGCTGGGTGGTGAGCAGCCGCTGGACCACGTCGGTGAGCCGCTCGACCTGCTGGAGGGCGATGGTCGCCTCCTCCTTGACCGTCTCCGGATCCTCGGCGAGGGCGGTGATCTCCTCCAGCCGCATGGAGAGCGCGGTGAGCGGGGTGCGCAGCTGGTGCGAGGCGTCGGCGGCGAGCCGGCGCTCGGCGGTGAGCATCCGGGCGATCCGCTCGGCACTGGTGTCCAGCACCTCGGCGACCCGGTCGAGCTCGGGCACCCCGTAGCGGCGGTCGCGCGGGCGCGGGTCGCCGGAGCCGAGCCGCTCGGCGGTCTCGGCGAGGTCGGTGAGCGGCCGGGCGAGCCGCTTGGCCTGCCAGACGGCGAGCGCCACCGCGGCCTGGACGGCGAGCAGGGCGACCACGCCGAGCAGCAGCAGGTTGTTGGCGATCTCGTGGTCGACGTCCTCGCGGGACTGCTCGACGGTGACGGTCTCGCCGCTGTTGCCGCGCTCGACGGCCTTCAGCAGGTGGCTCCCGGCCGGGCGCTCGCCCGCGGAGACCACCGGCTGGCCGGGCACCTGCACCTCGACGTAGCTGCCCTCGGTGACCTGGCTCTCGAAGGCCCGCCCGGTGACGGGCTCCCCGGCGGCGAGCCGGCTCTCGACCAGGGCGAGCACCCGGACGGCGGCCGCGTCCACCCGGTCCTGGGCCGAGTTGACGATGGTCCGCTTCTCGACCAGGGCGATCGGCACGCAGAACACCACGACGACCACCAGGACGACGCCCAGCAGCGAGTTGATCATCCTGCGTTTCACGCTGCCGCTCCCCGGGGTGTTCCGCTGCCGCGGGCCGAGGGCCCGTTCTCCGTCAGGGGGTCAATTCTTCTCGAAACGGAACCCGACTCCGCGCACGGTGGCGATGTAGCGGGGGTTGGCCGCGTCGTCGCCGAGCTTCTTGCGGAGCCAGGAGATGTGCATGTCCAGGGTCTTGGTGGAGGTCCACCAGGTGGTGTCCCAGACCTGCCGCATGATCTCCTCGCGGGTGACCACCCGGCCGGCGTCCCGGACCAGGACCCGCAGCAGCTCGAACTCCTTGGCGGAGAGGGTGAGTTCCTCGTCGCCGAGCCAGGCGCGGTGGGACTCGATGTCGATCTTCACGCCGTGCGCGCCGGTGGTGAGCTGGTCGACGTTGCCGCGCCGGAGCAGGGCCCGGACGCGGGCGAGCAGTTCGGCCAGGCGGAAGGGCTTGGTGACGTAGTCGTCGGCGCCGGCGTCCAGGCCGACCACGGTGTCCACCTCGTCCGCGCGGGCGGTGAGCACCAGGACGGGGCAGCTCTTGCCGTCGGCGCGCAGGCGGCGGCAGACCTCCAGGCCGTCCATCTCGGGCAGTCCGAGGTCCAGGACGACGAGGTCGACCTCCTCGGTGAGGCCGGCGGCCAGTGCGGTCGGACCGTCCTCGCGGACGAGCACCTCATAGCCCTCGCGTCGTAGGGCCCGGGCGAGCGGTTCGGAGATCGCCGGATCGTCCTCGGCGAGCAGCACACAGGTCATGTGGTGATGGTAGTCCGCCGGGGTATGGCCGTACGCCCTGTGAGGTAGTTCACAGAGCGTGATCGTTATACAAGCCCTTGATCGCACTCAACATGGCGCAACAGACCGACCGTTCGGCGAAGAATCCCCTTTTCGATCTTGAAACCGAAGGGAGACACGCCCATCTACCATCGATAGATCGGGAAGATCTGGCGCCGACTTTGCCATTCCCATACCTGATTCAAGGCTTTTGTCATCTGATAAAGCCAAATGTCGCCACGTAGAGTGGTTTCGTCCACGTCCGCCGCCACCCCCCTAGGCGGACGCTGTCAGGCAAGGAACCACTACTCATGGCGTCGAAGACCCTGGACGCCGACGTGACGTCGGCCTCTCCCGGCGGCAAGACCTTCCTCGGGCACCCCCGAGGTCTCGCCACCCTGTTCATGACCGAGATGTGGGAGCGCTTCTCCTACTACGGCATGCGCGCCCTGCTCATCTACTACCTGGTCTCCGGTGGCGCCGACGCCGCCGTGGGCAGCCAGGGCGGTGGCCTCGCCAAGTCGGCGGCGCTGGCGACGGCGGTCTACTCCGTCTACGTCTCGATGGTCTACCTCATGGCCTACCCCGGCGGTTGGTTCGGTGACCGGGTCTGGGGTGCCCGCAAGACCGTCGCCATCGCCGGTTTCGTGATCATGTTCGGCCACATCGCGCTGGCCGTCCCCGGACAGGCGGCGTTCTTCGTCGGCCTGCTCCTGGTCGCGGTCGGCTCCGGGCTCCTGAAGGCCAACATCTCCACGATGGTCGGCCAGCTCTACAACGGCCCCGAGGACCCGCGCCGCGACGGTGGCTTCACCGTCTTCTACATGAGCATCAACCTCGGTGCCTTCGTCGCCCCGTTCATCATCGGGACGGTCGGCAAGGAGTACAACTGGCACCTGGGCTTCGGGATCGCCGCGGTCGGCATGGCCTTCGGCCTGGTGCAGTTCCTGCTGGGCAGCCGCCACCTGAGCCCCAAGAGCAGCAAGGTCCCCAACCCGCTCAAGCCCGCGGAGCGCAACCGCCTGCTGGTGAAGGCCGGCATCACCGTCGCCGTCATCGCCGTCTTCTACGCCGCGATCGCCGGGCTGGGCGTCTACACCCTGAACTGGGCCCTCGTCCCGCTCACCCTGGCCGGTCTGCTCATCCCGGTCGCCGTGCTGGTCCGGATCAAGCGCGACAAGGACCTCAGCGCCGGCGAGCAGTCCAAGATGTCCGCCTACATCTGGTTCTTCGCCGCGGCCGCCATCTTCTGGATGATCTACGACCAGGGCGGGTCGACCCTCTCCCTGTTCGCCGACAAGAAGACCGCGGACAACCTGTTCGGCTTCGGCTTCTCGGCCACCTGGTACCAGTCGCTCAACCCGCTGTTCGTGATGGCGCTCGCGCCGGTGTTCGCCTGGCTGTGGCTGTGGCTCTCCCGCCGCGACAAGGAGCCGAACACCATCGTGAAGTTCTCGATGGGCCTGCTCCTGGTCGGCGCCTCGTTCTTCATCTTCATCGTCCCGATGAACATGGCGGACGGCGGTGCCACGGTCTCCCCGATGTGGCTCGTCTCGATCTACCTGATCCAGACCATCGGTGAGCTCTGCCTCTCCCCGGTCGGCCTCTCGGTCACCACCAAGATGGCGCCTCGCAAGTACGCCTCCCAGATGATGGGCGTCTGGTTCCTCGCCGTCACCGCCGGTGACTGCACCACCAGCCTGCTCTCGCTGGCCGGCGTCAGCCTCGACGGCATCGGGATCATCGCGATGCAGGCGTCGCTCGCGGTCCTCGCCGGGCTCGCCGTCTTCGGCTACCGCAAGCGCGTCCAGGCCCTCATGGGCGACGTGCACTGACGGACCGACCTACGGCCCACGCCTCCGGGGCCGCCGTGGATTCCTGAGATCCGCGGCGGCCCCGGTCGTCTTTCCGGACCCGGTGCCCCTCCGGATCCGGCCGTCCCTCCGGACCCGGTGCCTCTCCGGACCCGCTCGTCCTTCCGGCCCCGCCGGGCCCCCGTCGTCATCCGCTCGACAGGGGCCCGGCGGCCGTGCCTATGGTGCCCGGCATGACGACCCTCTCCTTACCCCGTCAGCTGGCCCGCACCCGGCGGTTCACCCTGGGCGTCCCCGCCCAGCCGGAGCCCTCGCCGGACGGCGCCACCGTGCTCTTCCTGCGCGGCCGCACCGGCACCGACCCGCTCGCCTGCCTCTGGGCCCTGGACACCGCCACCGGCGCGGAACGGCTGATCGCCGACCCGGCCGCGCTGGGCGCCACCGAGGGCATCGCCGCGTACAGCACCGACGCCACCGGCGCGCTCGCCGCCTTCGCGCTGGACGAGGCCCTGTGGCTGGCCGACACCGCCGCCGGCACCGTCCGCGCCGTTCCCGTCCCCGGCCCGCCGCGGGACCCTCGGCTCGACCCGACCGGCCGCCGGATCGCCTACGTCAGCGGCGGCGCCCTGCGGGTCGTCGGCGTCGACGGCACGGACGACCGCCCGCTCGCCGAACCCGAGGCCGAGGACGTCGCCTACGGGCTCGCCGAGTACGTCGCCTCCCAGGAGATGTTCCGCGACCGCGGCCACTGGTGGTCCCCCGACGGCACCGCGCTGCTGGTCGCCCGGGTCGACGACCGCCCGCTCGCCCGCCTCTTCCTCGCCGACCCCGCCGACCCGCACCGCCCGCCCCGCGCCGTCCGCTACCCGCTGGCCGGCACCGCCAACGCCGAGGTCTCGCTGCGGCTGCTCGGCCTCGACGGCACCGACACCGAGGTCCACTGGGACCGCGCCGCGTTCGAGTACCTCACCGCCGCGGGCTGGGACGGCCACGGGCCGTACGCCGCCGTACAGAGCCGCGACCAGCGCACCGTCCGCACCCTGGCGATCGAACCGGACGGCACCACCCGGGTGCTCGCCGAGCGGCAGGACGCCCACTGGATCGAGCTGCTCCCCGGCCTGCCGACCCGCACCGGCGGCGGCGCCCTGGTGGACACCGCCGACCTGGGCGACACCCGGCACCTGACCGTCGACGGCGAGCCCGTCACCCCGCCCGGGCTCCAGCTGCGCGCGGTGCTCGGGACGGACGGCGAGCAGGTGCTGTTCACCGCCTCCGAGGAACCCACCGAGACCCACCTCTGGACGTACCGACCGGACACCGGCCCCCGGCGGCTGAGCAGCGGCCCCGGCCTGCACACCGGGGTGCGGCACGGCGCCACCCTGGTGCTCACCACCCGCTCCCCCGACCACCCCGGCGGCCGCTCCACCGTCCTGCGCGAGGGCCGCCCGGCGCTCCCGCTCCCCTCCCGCGCCGAGCCACCGGTCCGCACCGCGGCACCCGAACTGCTCCGGCTCGGCCCGCACGAGCTGCGCGCCGCGCTCTTCCTGCCCGCCGGCCACCGCCCCGCGGACGGCCCGCTGCCCGTCCTGCTCGACCCGTACGGCGGGCCCGCCCTCCAGAAGGCCACCACCGGCGGCCTCTGGTGGGACCAGGTCTCCCAGTGGTTCGCCGACCAGGGCTTCGCGGTCCTCGTGGTGGACGGCCGCGGCACCCCCGGGCGCGGGCCGCGCTGGGACAAGACCATCTACGGCGACAAGGCGGAGCCCGCCCTCGGCGACCAGATCGAGGGCCTGCGGGCGGCCGACCGGCTGCGGCCCGGGCTGCTCGACCTCGACCGGGTCGGCATCCGCGGCTGGTCCTACGGCGGCTACCTCGCCGCCCTCGCCGTGCTGCGCCGCCCGGACGTCTTCCACGCCGCCTCCGCCGGAGCCGCCCCCACCGACTGGCGGTTCTACGACACCCACTGGCAGGAGCGCTTCCTCGGCCACCCCGACGAGCACCCCGAGCACTACGACGGCGGCTCGCTGATCGCCGAGGCGCCGAAGCTCAGCCGTCCGCTGCTGCTGATCCAGGGCCTCGCCGACGACAACGTCTACCCGGCCCACACCCTGCGGCTGTCCGCCGCCCTGCTCGCCGCGGGCCGCCCGCACGAGGTCCTCCCGCTGCGCGCCACCGGCCACCGGCCCACCGACGAGGCGGTGGTGGAGCACCTGCTGACCCACGAACTGCACTTCCTGCGAAGCTCGTTGGGCCTGGCATGAGCGAAGGCCCGCCCCCGTCGCAGGACGGGGGCGGGCCTTGTGCCGAACGACCGGCCCGGGCATCGGGCGTGGGCTCCGGGCAAGGGCATCAGACCTCGCGGACGCCCGCCCGCCAGACCGCCGCCGTCAGCGGCACGCCCGGCCGGTAGGCCAGGTGGACGTGCGAGGGCGCGTCCAGCAGCAGCAGGTCCGCCCGGGCACCGGGCGCGACCACGCCGACGTCCGAGCGCCGCAGCGCCCGGGCACCGCCCGCGGTGGCCGCCCAGACCGCCTCGTCCGGGGTCATCCCCATCTCCCGCACCGCGACCGCGATGCAGAACGCCATCGAACTGGTGAAGCTGGAGCCGGGGTTGCAGTCGGTGGACAGCGCCACCACCGCGCCCGCGTCCAGCAGCCGGCGCCCGCTCGGGTACTCGGCCCGGGTGGAGAACTCCGCCCCCGGCAGCAGGGTCGCCACCGTCGCCGAGCCGGCCAGCGCCGCCACGTCCTCGTCCGTCAGATGGGTGCAGTGGTCCGCCGAGGCGGCCCCCAGCTCGACGGCCAGCTGCACGCCGGGCCCGTACGAGAGCTGGTTGGCGTGCACCCGGGGGGTGAGGCCGCGCTCGATGCCGGCGGTCAGGACCGCCCGGGCCTGCTCCCCGTCGAAGGCGCCCTTCTCGCAGAACACGTCCACCCAACGGGCGTGCGGGGCGCAGGCGTCCAGCATCTCGCCGGTGACCAGGTCGACGTACCCGGCCGGGTCCTCGGCGTACTCGGGGGCGACCACGTGGGCGCCCAGGTAGGTGGTCTCCGGGGTGTGCGCGGCGGCGATCCGCAGGGCGCGCGCCTCGTCCTCGACCGTCAGCCCGTAGCCGGACTTGCACTCGATGGTGGTGGTGCCCTGGCGCACCGCCTCCCGGACGAACCGGGCCAGGTTGGCGTCCAGTTCGGCGTCGCTCGCCGCCCGGGTGGCCGCCACCGTGGTCCGGATGCCGCCCGCCGTGTACGACTGCCCGGACATCCGGGCGTTGAACTCGGCGGTGCGGTCGCCGGCGAACACCAGGTGGGCGTGCGAGTCGACGAAGCCGGGCAGCAGGGCGCGGCCCCCGGCGTCGAAGCGCTCGTCCGCCGCCGGGGCGTCGGCCGCCGGGCCGACCCAGGCGACGGTGCCGCCGTCGACCACCACGGCCGCGTCGGTCAACAGCCCGAGCGGCCCGGTGCCCCGCCCGGGGTCGTTGGTGACCAGGCTGCCGATGCCCGTGATCAAGGTGGTCCTGGTGTCAGTGGTCACGACAAGGCCTTCCGAAGGGGTTCAGGGAACGGATCAGCAGTCCAGCGCGCCGATCGCGGAGCGCAGCGCACCCGGCACGTCGGCCACCAGTCGGTGCACGCCGTCCCGGACGACGTGCCGGCCGCCGACCACCACGTGCCGCACGTCCGCTGCCGAGGCCGCGAAGACCGCGATCTCGGCGCCGAGCCGGGGCGGCGGCCCCGCCGTACGGACGGTGTCCAGCGCGATCACCGTGAAGTCGGCGAGCGCCCCGGCCTCGATCCGCCCGGCCTCCGGCCAGCCGAGCGAGGCGTGGCCGTCCTCGGTGCCGGCCCGCAGCAGGGCGGCCGCCGTCCAGTGGCCGCGGGTGCGGGTGCGCAGCCGTTCGTCCAGCTCCAGCGCGCGGGCCTCCTCGAACGGGTCGATCACCGCGTGGCTGTCGCTGCCCAGGGTGATCGGGGAGCCCGCCGAGGCGAGCCGGCGGGCCGGGCCGATGCCGTCCGCGAGGTCCCGCTCGGTGGTGGGGCACATGCAGACCGTGGTGGAGGAGTCGGTGAGCAGCCGGACGTCCTCGTCGGTCAGGTGGGTGGCGTGCACGGCCGAGGTGCGCGGGCCGAGCGCGCCGTGGTCGGCGAGCAGCCTCGTCGGGGTGACGCCGTGCGCGGCCAGGCAGGCGTCGTTCTCGGCGGTCTGCTCGGACAGGTGGACGTGCAGCGGTGCCCGGCGCATCGCCGCCCAGTGCGCGACGGTGCCCAGCTGCTCGGCCGGCACGGCCCGCACCGAGTGGATGGCGGCGCCGATCCGGGCGTGCTCGCGGGGCTTGAGCGCGTCCGCCCGGACCGCCCAGGCCTCCGCGTCGCCGTCGCTGAACCGCAGCTGCGGCCCGGTCGGCTCGGCGCCGAAGCCGGAGGAGAGGTAGCAGGTGTCCAGCAGGGTGATCCGGATGCCGGCCCGGGCGGCGGCCTCGATCAGCGCCTCGCCCATCGCGTTCGGATCGGTGTACCGGGCGCCGCCGGGCGCGTGGTGCAGGTAGTGGAACTCGCCGACGGCGGTGATGCCGGCCAGCGCCATCTCGGCGTAGACGGCGGTGGCGAGCTCCAGGTAGCGCTCCGGGTCCAGCGCGCCGGCGAACCGGTACATGGTGTCGCGCCAGGTCCAGAAGGTGCCGGAGCCGACCTGGACGTGCCCGCGCAGCGCCCGGTGGAAGGCGTGCGAGTGGGCGTTCGCCTGACCGGGCAGCAGCAGGCCGTCGAGCCGGACGGCGTCGGGCGGGCAGGGGCCGCTGTCCGGGGTGACGGCGGCGATCGTCCCGCCGGGGCCGGTGGTGATCAGCACGTCCTGCTCGACCACCGACCCGTTGTCGTGCGGCAGCCAGGCGTACCGGGCCCAGTACGTCACGGGGGTCGACGGGGTCACTGACACGCCAGGTCCTCCAGTACGTCGGCGAGGGCGGCGACCCCGGCCAGGCAGTCGGCCCGCTCGGCGTGCTCGGCCGGGGAGTGCGAGACGCCGGTGGGGTTGCGCACGAACAGCATGGCGGTCGGGATCGCGGAGGCCAGGATGCCGGCGTCGTGTCCCGCGCCGGTGGGCAGCACCGGGGCGTCCAGCAGCTTGGCCAGCCGGTCGCGCAGCGGCCCGTCGAAGTCCACCACCGGGGTGTAGGACTCGCGGGTCAGCTCGACCCGGACGCCGTCGCGCTCGCCGCGCTCGGCGGCGGCCCGCTCGATCTCGGCGACCAGCGCGGTGAGGGTCCGCTCGTCGGCCGCCCGGGAGTCCAGCCAGCCGCGCACCAGCGAGGCGATGGCGTTGGTGCCGTTGGGCTCCACCGCGACCTTGCCGAAGGTGGCCAGCGCACCCGCCAGCCTCGCCTTCTTGCGGGCGGCGAGCACGGTGTTGGCGTACGTCAGCATCGGGTCGCGGCGGTCCTCGATCCGGGTGGTGCCGGCGTGGTTGGCCTCGCCGTGGAAGTCGAACCGCCAGCGGCCGTGCGGCCAGATCGCACCGGCCACGCCGACCGGCTGCCCCTCGGCGAGGCAGCGGCCCTGCTCGACGTGGAGCTCGACGAAGGCGCCGATCCGGGCCAGCCGGTCGTCGTCCGCGCCGATCGCGGTCGGGTCGTAGCCGGCCCGCTCCATCGCGTCGGGCAGCCGGACGCCGTCGGCGTCGCGCAGCCCGTACGCCTGCTCCGGCGACAGCACCCCGGCGGTCAGCCGGGAGCCGATGCAGGCCACGCCGAACCGGGCGCCCTCCTCGTCGCCGAAGTTGACGATCGCCAGGGGCCTGGTGAACCCGGCGCCGCGGGCGCGCAGTTCGTCCAGCGCGGCGAAGGAGGAGACCACGCCGAGCGGGCCGTCGAAGGCGCCGCCGTCCGGCACGGAGTCCAGGTGCGAGCCGGTGACGACCGCCCCCTGCCCGTTCGGGTCGCCCAGCCAGGCCCACTGGTTGCCGTTGCGGTCCAGCTCGTACGTCAGGCCGCGGTCGCGGGCCTGCTGCTCGAACCAGGCGCGGCACTCGGCGTCGGCGGAGTTCCAGGCGAAGCGGCGGTAGCCGCCGGAGGAGGCGGAGCGGCCCACGGGGAGCAGCTCCGCCCACATCTCCTCGAAGGAGGAACTCACAGCTCGCCCATGGGGCTGTGCTCGTTCATGGGGACGCGCACACCGCGCTCGGCGGCGACCTCGGCGGCCCGGTCGTAGCCGGCGTCCACGTGCCGGATGACGCCCATGCCCGGGTCGTTGGTGAGCACCCGGCGGATCTTCTCCCCGGCCAGCGCGGTGCCGTCGGCGACGGTGACCTGGCCGGCGTGGATCGAGCGGCCGATGCCGACGCCGCCGCCGTGGTGGATGGAGACCCAGGAGGCGCCGGAGGCCACGTTGACCATGGCGTTGAGCAGCGGCCAGTCGGCGATCGCGTCCGAGCCGTCCAGCATCGCCTCGGTCTCCCGGTACGGGGAGGCGACCGAGCCGCAGTCCAGGTGGTCGCGGCCGATCACGATCGGGGCGGACAGCTCGCCGGAGGCGACCATGTCGTTGAAGCGCTCGCCGGCCTTGTCGCGCTCGCCGTAGCCGAGCCAGCAGATGCGCGCCGGCAGGCCCTGGAAGTGCACCTTCTCCTGGGCCAGCTTGATCCAGCGGGCCAGCGACTCGTTCTCCGGGAAGAGGTCGAGGACGGCCTTGTCGGTCTTGTGGATGTCCTGCGGGTCGCCGGACAGGGCCGCCCAGCGGAACGGGCCCTTGCCCTCGCAGAACAGCGGGCGGATGTACGCCGGGACGAAGCCCGGGAACGCGAAGGCCCGGTCGTAGCCGGCCAGTTGGGCCTCGCCGCGGATCGAGTTGCCGTAGTCGAAGACCTCGGCGCCGCGGTCCAGGAAGCCGACCATCGCCTCGACGTGCCGGGCCATGGACTCGCGCGAGCGCTGGGTGAACTCGGCGGGCTTGGCGGCCGCGTAGTCCGCCATGTCGTCGAAGTCGACGCCGACCGGCAGGTAGCTCAGCGGGTCGTGGGCGCTGGTCTGGTCGGTGACGATGTCGATCGGCGCGTCCATCGCGAGCAGCTGCGGGAAGAGCTCGGCGGCGTTGCCCAGCAGGCCGATGGAGAGCGGCTGGCGCTTGTCGCGGGCGGCGGTGGCGAGCTCCAGCGCGTGGGAGAGGTCCTTGGCCTCGACGTCCAGGTAGCGGTGCTCGATCCGGCGGGAGATCCGGGACGGGTCGCAGTCGATGCAGATCGCCACGCCGCCGTTCATGGTGACGGCCAGCGGCTGGGCGCCGCCCATCCCGCCGAGGCCGGCGGTGAGGGTGATGGTGCCCTCCAGCGAACCGTTGTAGCGCTTGTTCGCGACGGCGGCGAAGGTCTCGTAGGTGCCCTGGAGGATGCCCTGGGTGCCGATGTAGATCCACGAGCCGGCGGTCATCTGCCCGTACATGGTGAGCCCGAGGCTCTCCAGCCGGCGGAACTCCTCCCAGTTGGCCCAGTCGCCGACCAGGTTGGAGTTGGCGATCAGCACGCGCGGCGCCCACTCGTGGGTCTGCATCACGCCGACCGGGCGGCCGGACTGGACCAGCATGGTCTCGTCCTGCTTCAGGCCCTCCAGCGTCTTCACCATGGCGTCGAAGGAGCGCCAGTCCCGAGCCGCCTTGCCCGTGCCGCCGTACACCACCAGCTTCGACGGGTGCTCGGCCACCTCCGGGTCGAGGTTGTTCATCAGCATCCGCAGGGCGGCCTCCTGCTGCCACCCCTGCGCCGTCAGCCCCGTCCCACGCGCCGCGCGCACCTCGCGCGGCCCGCTCGCCTGCTGCACCATAGTCCCGGCCTCCCTGCGGATGGATTAATTCAAGCTTGGTTCGGTTGAATATAACTAAACAGACGGCTTTCGACCAGACCCCGGAACCATCGGAACAGCCACGGCCGGAACCCGGCCCCAGGCACGCCGGAATGCCCGCCCGGCGGGGCCGGAACGGGCTGACCCGCGGGCCGTTCAGGCCGCGGCGGGGCCGTCCCAGTCGATGCCGATCTCGGCGAGCCAGCGACGGTCGTCGGCGTCCGGGGCGGGCGGGGACGGCGGGCGGGGGATGTTCTGGACGGGACCGAGGCCGTACCTCTCGGCGGCCGCCGCGGCGGCGCGGGCGTCGGGTTCGATGACGCCGACGTGGACGGCCGACTCGTCGCCCGGATCGAGGACGGTCAGTTCGGGTTCGGGCAGGCGCCGCAGGGTGACGCGGCGTCCGCAGGCGGGGCAGGACCATTCGTCGGCGCCGGAGGAGAGGCGGGCGACGAACTTCATCTCGTGGATCACGTGCATGGGTGGCACCCCCTGCAGGAGGGGATGCCCGGGTTCATGACGGCTACTCCCCCACCGCCGCTCCGGGCCGCGGCTATTCCAGGAACAGCCCACGCGCCGCCGCGGACTGCTCGATCGCCTCCAACCGGGCCTCCGCGCCGGGGAGTTCGTCGCACATGGACTGCAGCAGCACCCGACCGAGCATCATCGGCGCGCACGCGGTGTCGAAGACCAGCCCGGTGCCGACGGCGGCCGGCAGCATCAGGTCGGACAGCTTGGCGACCGGCGCGAAGGCGCTGTCGGCCACGGTGAGCACCGTCAGCCCGCACTCGCGGGCCACCGCCAACGCGTCCATCAGCTCCCGCGGATAGCGCGGCAGCGCGAAGCAGAGCAGTGCGCTGGCCCCGGCCGCCCTGGCCTGCTCCAGCCGGTCGGCGAGCATGCTGCCGCCCTCGTCCAGCAGCCGGATGTCCGGGTGCACCTTGGCCGCGAAGTAGGCGAAGCCGCGCGCCTGCGCCGAGGCGGCCCGCAGGCCGAGCACCGGCAGCGGGCGCGAGGCGGCGAGCAGCCGGGCGGCCCGGGTGATCGGCTCCGGGTCGGCGAGGAGCTCGGCGAGGTGGCGCAGGTGGGCGATCTCGGCGAGCACGGCCTGCTGGTGCTCGTTGCGCACCACGTCGTCCGGGGTCTCCGGCGCGGCCTGCTCGCCGCCTCCGAGTTCGCGCAGCTGCCTGCGCAGCGCCGGGTAGCCGTCGTACCCGAGCGCGACCGCGAAGCGGGTGACGGACGGCTGGCTGACGCCCGCGAGTTCGGCGACCTCGACGCTGGACAGGAACGGCGCCTCGGTGGCGTGCCGCACCAGCGAGTGGGCGATCCGGCGCTGGGTCGGCGTGAGCCGGTGCCCCTCGAAGAGCTGGAGCAGCCGGGCGGAGGGGCCGACGCTGCCGGTGTCGTCGGTGGCGGTCATCAGCGGTACCTCCGGATGCGAGGGGGTCGGACGACGACTGTGCAGGAGCGGGCCGCACCTGGCAAAGACGTCTCGTACGGCGGGACGTCCGGTGAGACGCCCCTCGGGTCGAGCGGATCGGGTCGGGGTAACCCTGATTTGTCCCTGAGCCCGCCCGGATTCCTCCCGCGAACGGATGGACCGGGGGTCGCGGCGGCCCCACCCTGTTCCCATGGACACTCGTCAGGACGAACTGCGGCGCGACCTCGACGCCACCCTCCAGGCCCGCAAGGAGCTCGGCAAGGAGTACGAGGACGCACTCGTCGACTCCTTCATGAAGCGGCTCGACGCCCGGCTGGACGCCCGGGTCGACCGGTCGGCCGCCGGGCGGATGGACGACTACGAGCCGTCCTCCCGGGACCGGGACCGCGGCCGCCCGCGGACTCCCGGCCGGGCGGGCAACCGCCTGGCGGTGGCCTCGCTCGCCCTCGGCATCCCGCTGACGGCGATCGCCGGCACCCCGGAGGGCGGCGGCTTCGCCGGCCTGCTGGTCTGCTGGGCGGGCATCGTCGGGGTCAACTTCGCGGCCGCGCTGGGCAACCGCCGCGACGGCCGGGGCCGTCGGCCGCGGAGCGACTGGGACTGAGCCCCCGTCACGCCGCGGCGACGCCGCGTCCCGGGCCGGCGGGGCCTCAGGCCAGCGGGCCGGTGACCCGCTCGACCGCCCGCACCAGCGTGCCCGAGGCGACCAGCTCGGCGGCCGACTCCAGGTCGGGCGAGAGGAAGCGGTCGCGGCCGGCGCCGCCGACCCCGGCCTCCCGGGCGGCGGCCAGCGCCGCCGCGGTGGCGGGGGCGAGCCCGCCGGCCCCGTCGGTCTGCTGACGGATCTCCAGTGCGCGGGCGGAGGCGGTGAGTTCGACGGCGAGGATGCGGCCGAGGTTGGCCACCGCCTGGCGCAGCTTGCGCGCGGCCGACCAGCCCATCGAGACGTGGTCCTCCTGCATCGCGGAGGAGGGGATCGAGTCGACCGAGGCCGGGACGGCGAGCCGCTTGTTCTCGCTGACCAGCGCGGCCTGGGTGTACTGGGCGATCATCAGGCCGGAGTCCACGCCCGGGTCGTCGGCCAGGAAGGCCGGCAGGCCGTGCGAGCGGGCCTTGTCGAGCAGCCGGTCGGTGCGCCGCTCGGAGATCGAGCCGAGGTCGGCGGCGGCGATGGCGAGGAAGTCCAGCACGTAGGCGACCGGGGCGCCGTGGAAGTTGCCGTTGGACTCGACCCGGCCGTCCGGCAGCACCACCGGGTTGTCGACCGAGGCGGCCAGCTCGCGCGAGGCGACCAGCCGGGCGTGCGCCAGGGTGTCCCGGCCGGCGCCGGCCACCTGCGGGGCGCAGCGGATCGAGTAGGCGTCCTGGACCCGCGGCGCGTCGTCCTGGTGGTGGCCGGTGAGGCCGGAGTCCTTGAGGACGGCGAGCATGTTGGCGGCGCTGAGCGCCTGGCCCGGGTGCGGGCGGATCGGGGCGTGCAGCTCGGGGGCGAGCACCTTGTCGGTGCCGAGCAGCGCCTCCAGGCTCATCGCGGCGGTGATGTCGGCGGTGGTGAACAGCCGCTGGAGGTCGGCGATGGCCATCACCAGCATGCCGAGCATGCCGTCGGTGCCGTTGATGAGGGCGAGGCCCTCCTTCTCCAGCAGCTCGACGGGCTCGATCCCGGCCGCGGCGAGCAGCTCGGCGGCGGGCTTCTCCACGCCGTCCGGGCCGGTGGCGGTGCCCTCGCCCATCAGGACCAGCGCGCAGTGCGACAGCGGCGCGAGGTCGCCGGAGCAGCCGAGCGAGCCGAACTCCCGCACCACCGGCGTGATGCCCGCGTTGAGCAGGGCGGCCATGGTCTGCGCGACCAGCGGACGGACGCCGGTGCGGCCGGAGGCCAGGGTCTTCATCCGCAGGAACATCAGCGCGCGGACCACCTCGCGCTCGACCACCGGCCCCATGCCGGCGGCGTGCGAGCGCACCAGCGACCGCTGCAGCTGGGCGCGCAGCTCGGGGCTGATGTGGCGCACGGCGAGCGCACCGAAGCCGGTCGACACGCCGTAGACGGGGCGCGGCTCGGCCGCGAGGGCGTCGATCCGCGCCCGGGAGGCCGCCATCTCGGCCTGCGCGTCGGGACCGATCTCGACCCGGGCGTTGTCCCGGGCGACGGCGAGGACGTCCTCGGCGCTGACGTCGGCCTTGCCGACCAGGACCAGCGGAGCGTCGGGGGCCACAGCACTGTGCATATCCATATACACCATCACATCAGGTGAATGAAGATATGACAACAGGTGTTCGCCATCCGGATTCTCCGCCCTCCGGACCGGCGCCGCACGCCGTGGCCCCGGCCACCCCGTCACCGCACGAGTTCGGCCTCGATCAGATCGGCCGCCCGGGCGGTGCCGCCCTCGGCCCGGCCGGCGGCGGACAGCCCCCGCAGCCGCTCCTCCACCGCCGGGTCGCCGACCAGCTCCAGCAGCGCCGCGCGCAGCGCCTGCGGGGTGGCCGCCTCGGTGTCCAGCCGGCGGGCGACGCCGTGGCCCACCAGGGCGTCCGCATTGGCGAACTGGTCGACGCCCTGCGGCACCGCGATCATCGGCACGGCGTGGAACAGCCCCTCGCTGGAGCCGCCCATGCCCGCATGGGTGACGAAGGCGTCCGCCTGGGCGAGCACCGACATCTGCGGCACCCAGCGGTGCACCTCGACGGCGTCCGGCACCTCGCCGAGCTCGGCGAGGTCGGTGTGCTTGCCGACCTGCAGCACGGTGCGCCAGCCCGGCAGGTCACCGAAGGCCTCGACGCACGCCCGGTAGAAGTCGGGCTGGTTGGTGTAGGCCGAGCCCAGCGAGACCAGCAGCACCTTCTCCGCACCGGCCGGCCGCTGCCACCGCCCCTGGTGGGCCCGGTCGCCGAAGCAGGGCCCGACGAAGCTGATCCGCTGCTCGTCGACCCGGTCGGCGTTGGGCTGCAGGGCCCGCGGGATCAGCGCGATCGCCCGCTGGGGGCGGGACTTGAAGGCGTCCACGTCACGCTCCACCGCACCGGCCTCGGCCAGCCAGTCGGCGAACCGGCGGTAGTGCTCGGCACCGCCCGGACCGGTGCGGACCGCCTCGAAGACCTCCGCCAGGTCCTGCTCGAAGCCCTCCCAGCCGACGTAGGTGGGCGACAGCTGCACCACCGGAACCCCCAGCCGCTCGCCCAGCGCCCGGCCCGCGAAGCCCGCGATGTCGTAGAGCACCAGGTCGGGCCGGTCGTCGGCGAAGGCCTCCAGCAGGACGGGCCACATCGCGAGCGCGTCGTCCAGGAACAGCTCCTGGAGCGCCACCGGGTCCTCCACCCAGCTGTTGGGGTCGTCGTCGAGCGGCAGCTTCGTCGGGTACGGGACGAAGGCGGCGCCGGTGGACTCGACGGTCTCCCGGAAGGACGGGTCGTTGACGTAGCTGACCCGGTGGCCGCGGGCGACCAGCTCGGTGATCACGGCCAGGCTGGGGTTGACGTGCCCGTGCGCAGGGATGGAGACCATCAGGATGTGTGCGGGGCGGGTCATGGGCACCTCCGGGGATAGCGAATGAGACGAGACGGTCCGTCTCGCAACGTCTGGGAAGACAATACGTCTCGTCTCGTCATTTCGCATAGACTTTTCCCCATGACTTCCAGAACCGCCCCCGACCCCGCCCGCCGCAGCGAACGCGCCCGCGCCGCCGTCCTCGGCGCCGCCATCGAACTCGTCGCCGAAGTCGGCTACGGCAAAGTCACCATCGAGGCGATCGCCGCCCGCGCCGGCGTCGGCAAGCAGACCATCTACCGGTGGTGGCCCTCGAAGGGCGCCGTCGTCTTCGACGCCTTCCTCTCCGTCAACGAGAGCGAGGGCAGCCTCGCCCTCCCCGACACCGGCGACCTCGCCGCCGATCTCCGCACCGTCCTGCGCCCCACCAGCGACGAGCTCGCCGAACCGGGCGCCGACCGCACCTACCGGGCGATCATCGCCGAGATCCTCAACGACCCCGCGCTGTACGCCGAGTACCGCACCCGCCTGCTGGAACCGCTGCTGGAGGTCACCCGCGACCGCCTCCGCAGCGCCCGCGAGGCCGGCCAGATCGCCCCCGACACCGACCTCGACCTGGCCCTCGAACTCGTCTACGGCCCGCTCCACTACCGCTGGCAGTACCGGCTCGGCCCGCTCACCCACGAGCACGCCGACCGCCTGGTCGACGCCGCCCTGCGGGCCCTCAACCCGCCTGCGGCCGGCGGCGGCTCCGGCGCCTGAGCCGGACCACGGCCGACACCACGACCGGCACGCAGCACAGCAGGCCGAAGGCGATCCAGGAGAACAGCCTCCCGAGCCCGCCGCGGGAGCCGTGGTGCGACCTGCGCTTCTTCGCCTTGGACAGCGCGGACTTCGCGACCTGGTGCACCCCGGCGGAGGCCCTCAGCCCAGGCGCCCGCTCGGGCACCGTCCGCACCACTCCGGCCACCCCCACCGGCGCCGCCGACGCCGGTGCGGCCCCCGCCACCGCACCCCCGAGACCCCCGGGACCCCCGGGACCCCCGAACACCAGCCCCCCGAACACCAGCACCCCGGCCACCGCCGCGCCCACCCACCGTCCGCCCACGGCCGAACCCCCGTTCCCCGAAAGACCGTCCCCCCGACCCTCCCCCACTCCGGCCGCCCCCGGCACCCCCGAGCCGCCGACCGCGACCCGCCCGGAACACCCCCGTCACCGAACCCGCACACACCGCGCGCGGCCGGGCGCCCCCCGGCCCGCGGCCCCGTGCTTCGGCCCGCCGCGTCAGGCGGCCGGCGGGGAGGCCGGGCCGGCCAGGGCGACCGAGACCAGGGCCCGCATGGCGCAGGCGGCCTGACCCAGCGGCAGGGTCGCGTCGTCGGCGAAGAGCTCCACCAGCCAGCCGCCGGCCGGGTTCTGGCCGCCGGCCGCGACCATGCCCCGGTAGCCGGAGACGACGAGCACCGCCTCCTCCGCCGGGTCGTTGCCGGCCGCGCCCGCCCGCAGGGCGAAGGCTCCGCCGCGAACGGCGCGGCGGGTCATCGGGTAGTGCCGGAGGTCGAAGACCGCGTCGGGGGCCTCGATCCGGGCCCGCTGGGTCTCGGCGCGGACGTTGGTGGGGCCGCTGGTCATCCGGTAGACGGCGTGCTGGGCGGTGCGCATGAAGTGGGAGCCGGGCGGAACGTACGAGACCCACCAGCCGACGGCGTCCAGCAGCCGGGCGGAGGCCTCGGCGACCACGACCAGCTTGCCGAGGGTGTCCGCCGGGTGGACGGCCCGGGCCGTGGCGGCCTGGTCGAGGGAGGCGAGCACCGCGGTGAGCAGCTGCCCCGGGTCGGCGCTGTGGGCGGCGCCGCGGAACCGCCGCCGGTCGCCCGCCCCGGCCCGGCCGCCGGGGCCGCGTCGCCCGTCCGCCCGGTGGTGCGGGTCGGCGGCGTCGGCGAGCAGCACGGTGGGATCGGGCGAGAAGCCGGGGCCGTGGCTGCGCCCGGCGACCACGGGATGGGCGGCGCGGGCCGCCTTGGCCCGGTACTGGGCGGCGTCGGCGAGCCGGAACAGCCGGTCGGGGGTGGTGACGGGACCGATCGAGTCCCCGGTGGAGGCGACGCCGCAGGCCACGCCCTCGCCCTCGGAGAGCGCGAGCGCCCGGGCGCACAGCTCCTCGGCGACGGCGACCACCTCGTCGGCCTTCTGCCCCTCCACCAGCAGGCAGAACTCGTCGCCGCCGAGCCGGGCGGCGAGGCTGCCGGGGAGCTTGGCGGCGGCCAGCGAGAGCTGGTGGGCGAACCGCTCCAGCAGCCGGTCGCCCATCTCGTGGCCGAGCTGGTCGTTGACCCGCTTCAGTCCGTTGACGTCGCAGACCACCAGCGAGACCACGGTGTCGTCCCGGTTGTGCGCCTCCAGCGCGCTCTCCAGCCGGGCGTCGACGGCGCGCCGGTTGGCCAGACCGGTGAGGGGGTCGGAGAAGGCGAGCTTGCGCAGGTCGGCGAGGCGCTCGGTCTGTGCCAGCCCGGCCGAGACCTGGGCGGCGAGCAGGGTCGCGTAGTCGGCGTCGGCCTCGGTGAACTCGGGCATCCCGGCCGAGCGGGCGAGGTACAGCTCGCCCCAGGCCTGGCCGTGCAGCACGATCGGCGCGACCACGCAGCAGGCCCGCCCGCGCCGGCGCAGCGCCGCGGCGCGTTCCTGGCAGTACGCGCCGGCGGTCGGGTGGGCGTGCCCGGCGTGCGGCTCGCTGTTCTCGGCGCTCTGCAGCCAGGCGCGCGGCAGCCGCCCGGTGGTCCAGCGCTCCTCCAGGTACGTGACGATCTCGGGGAAGTCGGCGACCGGGTACGACTCGTCCTCGGGAAGTTCCTCCTCGCCCGGGGCGAGTTCGCCGTGGTTGACCAGGACCCGCAGCCGGCCGGACTCGCGGTCCCAGACCGAGACGGCGGCCATGGTGGCGCCGAGCGCCTCGGTGGCCCGGGCGGCGGCGGCCCGGACGGCCTCCAGGGGGGTGAGCGCGGCGGCCATGTCCTGGGCGAGCTCGACCACGGACTGCAGCCTCAGGTCGGGCAGCGGGTCGGGGTGGCGCGGAGCGCCGCAGTCGCAGCCGCGGTCCGTCATGATCGCCTCACTGCTCACCGGCTCGCCTCGCTCCCTGTGCTCGGTCCTGCCGGACCCCCGCCGACCGGCCGCACCCGACCGGCCGCTTGCACCAAGACTATGGCGGTTTCATTCGGTTATGCCCCGTTTGCCCGGACGGACCCGCACCGGACCGTACGGGTTTCAACCGTTCGGCACCCGGGAAGCCCGTGTCGCCACGGGAGGTCGCACCCACGAACGGCCACGCCGCGGCGGCTTCCTCCACCCCGGAACGCCTTCCCCGTGGGCGGGCCGCCATGCCTCTCCCCGTCGACGGGCCGCCGCGCCTCCCCCGGTGGGCCACGGCGGACGGCCCGCCACGCCTTCCGGACGGGGCGCCGTTACTCGGCCCTCAGCCGCCGGGTGAGCAGCCACGGTTCGACCAGCCCGAGCCCCCGCACCGGCCGCCGCCACATCGGCTGCAGGTGGAACCGGGCCCCGGTCTCCGGGCCCGGCATCGGCAGCCCGGAGGCGGGCATCCCGGCCGCCGCCGACAGCGCCTCGGCCAGGCCCGGCCCCTCCGAGTCGGCCGGGGCGACGCTGCCGTTCTGCTCCAGCGCGGCGGCGAACTCGCCGTCGATCAGCACCGCGTCCTTGGGCGCGATCGAGGTCAGCCGGCTGGCCAGGTTGACGGTGGTGCCGAAGACGTCGCCCATCCGCGAGGTGACCGTGCCGAAGGCCATGCCGACCCGCAGCGGCGGGATGGTGTCGTCCCCGGCCAGCGCCTCGATCAGGCTCAGCGCGATCTCGGCGGCGGTCGCCGGGTCCTCGGAGACGTAGAGGATCTCGTCGCCGAGCGTCTTGATCACCCGGCCGCCCTGGCCGGCGATCAGGTCCGAACAGGTGTTCTCGAAGGTCTCGACCAGCTCGCCGAGCTCCTCCTCCTCCAGCCGCCGGGACAGCCGGGTGAAACCGACCAGGTCGGCGAAGCCGACGGCGAGCCGCCCGCTGGTGATCTCGTTGTCCTCGGCGGCCTGCACCACCCGGCCGGTGACGGCCGCCAGCTGGCGCCGCCAGACGTACACCAGGAACTGCTCCAGCTCCGGCAGCAGCAGCTCCACCAGCGGGTACGCGACATCCGCCCGCGTCAGCCCGGGCTCGACGGACTGGGTGAGGTTCTCCAGGAAGGTGTCCATCTGCCAGCCGGCCAGCCGGGCCGTGGTCTGACCGGTGGAACGGGCCACCTGGATCGCCATCGACTCACTGAGCAGCCCGGACTCGACCAGGCCGGCCAGGCGCCGCAGCGCGATCACGTCGCCGTCGGTGAGCGCCCGGGACTGGCCGATGTCGGGGAAGCCCATGGCGCGCCAGAACCGGGTGGCCAGCTCCATCGGGACGTCGGCGGCGCGCGCGGCCTGGTACGGGGTGTAGCGGCGCGGCGCGTCCAGGATCAGGCGTTCCAGTTCGAGCGCGACCGTGGGGTCGTTGTTGCCCGCCGTCGCGCCGCTGCTGCCGTCCTCTGCCACCGGTCCGTCCCCGTGCGATCGCCGCACTCGCCTCGTGTCCTACCTGTCCGGGTGCGCCGTCCGCCACCCGGGCGGGCAGTGGCGCGCCTCACACCGCTGCCAGGTGGAATGTTCGCACGGAATCGTCGGATCCGGGGCATCAGCCCGGGTCAAGGGGAGGTGAAGACTGCCGTTCAGCGGGGCTCGGGGCGCACGTGGACGACGTCCCCCGCACCGACCGCCCGGCGTACGCCGTCGGGTGTGCGGACCACCAGCCGCCCGTCGCCGTCCACCGCCACCGCCTCGCCGACCAGCTCGCGGTCGCCCGGCAGGTGCACCTTCACCTGCCGGCCCAGGGTGGTGCAGCGGTCCACGTAGGCGCGCAGCAGGTCGCTGGCGTGCGGGTCGCCCGCGGCGGCCGTCCAATCCCGGTACAGCTCGGCGAGCTCGCGCAGCAGGGCGCGCAGCAGGGTGCCCCGGTCGGTGGTCGAGGCGTCGGCCAGCACGAGCGAGGCGGCGGCGGGGACGGGCAGCTCCCGCTCGCGCAACGAGACGTTGAGGCCGATGCCGACCACCACCGCGCCGCCGGACAGCTCGGTGAGGATGCCGCCGAGCTTGCGCTCCGCGCCGTCGATCTCCACCTGGAGGTCGTTGGGCCACTTCAGCCCGACCTCGACCCCGGCGACCCGGCCGAGCGTGCTGGCCACGGCCACCCCGACGAGGATCGGCAGCCAGCCGTACCGCTCGACCGGCACCTCCTCGGGGCGCAGCAGCACGGACAGGAACAGCCCGGAGCGGGGCGGGGCGGTCCACCGCCGGTCCAGCCGGCCGCGGGCGGCGCTCTGCGCCTCGGCCACCAGCACCGCACCCTGCGCGGCGCCCGCCACGGCCCGGGCGGCGAGGTCGCTGTTGGTGGAACCGGTCTCGGCGACGACGTCCAGGGAGGTCCACAGGCCGCCCGGGACGAGCAGGTCGTGGCGCAGCGCCGCCTCGTCCAGCGGCGGACGGTCCAGGTCGGTCCAGGGCGACGGCCCGGCGTGGCCGAAGCCGCGCAGTCCGCTGCGGCGGGGGGGCTGGGGTTCGGTCATGGGAAAACACTAGGGCGTGCGCGGGGCGCAGGCCGCCCCATCGTCCCGCAGAACGCGCGGGGACACACTGTGTCGAGGGTCATGACGCCGGGACGTGACGCATCGCCCTCCGCGCTGGCTACGCTACCCAGCGGTAGTTCGTAGCGCCGCCCTGCCCTCATGCGCGGGCCCACCACCCGGCCCCGCGCGCACTCGAACAGGTCGCGGCCATGGATCAGGGAGAGCCACCGGATGACCGAGGCGCCGTACGACCCCCACACCACCGCCGGCAAGCTCGCCGACCTGCGGCGCAGGCTGGACGAGGCGGTGCACTCCGGGTCCGCGAAGGCCGTGGAGAAGCAGCACGCCAAGGGCAAGCTGACCGCCCGCGAGCGGGTCGCGGAGTTGCTGGACGAGGACTCGTTCGTGGAGTTCGACGAGTTCGCCCGGCACCGCTCGACCAACTTCGGCCAGGAGAAGAACCGGCCGTACGGCGACGGCGTGGTGACCGGCTACGGCACCGTGGACGGCCGCCAGGTCGCCGTGTTCGCCCAGGACTTCACCGTCTTCGGCGGCTCGCTCGGCGAGGTCTTCGGCGAGAAGATCGTCAAGGTGATGGACTTCGCGCTGAAGACCGGCTGCCCGGTCATCGGCATCAACGACTCCGGCGGCGCGCGGATCCAGGAGGGCGTGGTCTCGCTCGGCCTGTACGGCGAGATCTTCCGCCGCAACGTGCACGCCTCCGGCGTCATCCCGCAGATCTCGCTGATCATGGGCCCCTGCGCGGGCGGCGCGGTGTACTCCCCCGCGATCACCGACTTCGTGGTGATGGCCGACCGGACCTCGCACATGTTCATCACCGGCCCCGACGTGATCAAGACCGTCACCGGCGAGGACGTCGGCATGGAGGAGCTGGGCGGCGCGCGCACCCACAACACCAAGTCGGGCAACGCGCACTACCTCGCCGCGGACGAGAAGGAGGCGATCGAGTACGTCAAGAGCCTGCTCTCGTACCTGCCCTCCAACAACCTCAGCGACCCGCCGTCCTACCCCGAGCAGGCCGACCTCGCGATCACCGAGGAGGACCTCGAACTCGACACCATCGTGCCGGACTCGGCGAACCAGCCGTACGACATGCGCAAGGTGATCGAGCACATCGTCGACGACGGCGAGTTCCTGGAGACCCAGCCGCTGTACGCGGGCAACATCATCACCGGCTTCGGCCGGATCGAGGGCCAGTCCGTCGGCATCGTCGGCAGCCAGCCGATGGACCTGGCCGGCTGCCTGGACATCGACGCCAGCGAGAAGGCCGCCCGCTTCATCCGCACCTGCGACTCGTTCAACGTCCCGGTGCTGACCTTCGTGGACGTGCCCGGCTTCCTGCCCGGCACCGAGCAGGAGTGGGACGGCATCATCCGCCGCGGCGCCAAGCTGATCTACGCCTACGCCGAGGCCACCGTCCCGCTGATCACCGTGATCACCCGCAAGGCCTTCGGCGGCGCGTACGACGTCATGGGCTCCAAGCACCTGGGCGCGGACCTCAACCTGGCCTGGCCGACCGCGCAGATCGCCGTGATGGGCGCGCAGGGCGCGGTCAACATCCTGCACCGCCGGGAGATCGCCGAGGCCGAGGCGGCCGGCACCGCCGAGGAGAAGCGGGCCGAGCTGATCGCCTCGTACGAGGACACCCTGCTGAACCCGTACCTGGCGGCCGAGCGCGGCTACGTGGACGCGGTGATCGCGCCGAGCGAGACCCGCCGGCACATCGTCCGCGGCCTGCGGGCGCTGCGCGGCAAGCGCGAGGTGCTGCCGCCGAAGAAGCACGGCAACATCCCCCTGTAGGCCCCGTCCCTGTCGGGAGAGAACCAGCCATGTCCCCGATCCACGTGCTGCACGGGCAGCCGACCCCCGAGGAGCTGGCCACCGTCCTGGCGGTGGTCCAGGCCCGGGCCGCCGCCGCGCAGGCCGCCGCCGAGGCGGCGCGCCTGGCCGGTGCCGGCCCGGCCTCCCCCTGGAACGACCGTGCCCGCCTGCTGCGCCCCGCCGTCCGCCCGGGCGTGAACGCCTGGCGGACCTCGGGCTGGGCGCACTGACGTCCGCCGCGCGGAGCGCCCGGCCGGACGTAGCCGTGGTTCATGCGCAGGCCCGTCACCAGCTCGAAGATGTCGAGGATGACCTCGCGGTCCCGGAAGCCG